>NEUY01000040.1 GCA_002304425.1 Opitutia bacterium Tous-C10FEB | reverse complement strand
GGCTCAACTCAGTCCACGCGGCTCTCGCTTCTAGCGCATCATGAAAAATACCAACGATCCAAGCACGTTTTTCGATGACATCCTCCAATAAACTCCAGCCCGCCACGCCCAGATCGAGCAAGATAGTTTCTAGGCTATCAATCGTCGCCGCATTCACTTCTGTTTTTATTTCAACAAGCTGCATGTCGGAAAATTCTGGCCGCCTACAGTTGTCCGCAAGGAGATTTCTTCCGCTCATTTTAAGCCAATCGAGATCAACCAATACGAGTGCCAGTGAGCAGCTGATCTAAAATTAATATGGCACTGGAATGCTCAGTATTTCCCCGCGACAACCAGCGTTTGCTTAATCGTCCGAGTCGCGGCATGCGTTAGAGTAGACTTTTAGCAATTCGCCGTTATAGATTTTAAAAAATATCAGGCTTATGGAGTCATGGCTGGGGCCACCATAAAAGACCGAGTCTCTGCCCACATACCCACTAACCAACTTCCTATTTTATGAAAATCATCCGCTATTCGAATCCCCAAGGCACCATCCACTATGGCTCTGAACAACCTGATGGTTCATCCTTTCGCATTGATGGAAATATCTATGGCGATTTCAAGGTGAGCGCCGAACGTGCAGTCATCACCAAATTATTAGCCCCGATTGCTCCAGCCCAGATTTTGTGTATTGGCCTAAATTATGGACGACATGCGGATGAAACCGGCGCCAAGCGTCCCGAACGCCCGATTCTTTTCGTCAAGGGGATCAATGCCCTGCAACACCCCGGCGACCCGATTGAGATTCCCACACACCTGCCGAGCAATGAAGTCGATTACGAATGCGAACTGGCGGTGGTGATTGGCCGCGCCTGCAAAAACGTCGCGCGCGCGCAGGCCCTCGATTATGTGCTGGGTTATACTTGCGCCAACGATGTCTCCGCGCGCGACCATCAAATTAAGCTAGGCGGCGGCCAATGGTGTCGGGGGAAATTCTTTGATACTTTCGCGCCGCTAGGTCCTCGACTGGTAACGCGAGATGAAATCCCTAATCCGAATGCGCTAAAAATCGCCACCATCCTTAATGGAGAACGAGTTCAGGATTGGACAACCAGCGATATGATTTTTGATATCCCCACGCTGATCGAATATCTCAGTGGCAGCACGACGCTCGTCCCCGGCACCGTCATTCTCACCGGAACCCCGCACGGCGTAGGCATGGCAGCTAAGCCAACTCCTCGCTGGTTGCGCCCTGGGGATAGCGTCAGTATTGAAATTGAGAAAATCGGAACCCTCACCAATCCCGTCACGCTGGAACCGGCCTGAGCGCACCGCACTTTTGCTCTGGCGCCATGAGCGATAACGTTGATCACCTCCAGATCCATGGCCCCACTCGGGCCCAAGCCTTGGCTAGCTTTAACGCACGGCTAGCGAGCTGGGGAATTTTTGCGCCGACGACCGAACCATTGCTTGAGGATTTTGGCACCAATGATTTTTACCGCACTGGTCTGACAGAATTATGGATCACCAATCAAATTCCGGCCGGCTATTGCGGAAAATATCTCTTCGTATTCGCGGGCCAGACCTGCCCGCTCCACTGCCATAAAATTAAGCATGAAACTTTTTTTGTTATTCAAGGCGCGATTCACGTTAGCCTGGCGGGGCAGGAACGAGTGCTGCAGGCCGGCGAGTCCCTCGCCATCGCTCCACCGCAAATCCACTCATTCACGGGCCTAAGCGACGCCCTCGTTTTGGAGTTATCGATGCCCTGCCACGTAGAGGATAATTATTTCATCGATCCGCTGATTCGCCATTGGCATCAAGCCATTGTGGCGAAGCTCGCTGCTGGCGGCGCAGGCGGTTAAGCCCAATTCATCCCCGCAGTCGACGGCAGAAAGGCCGCCGCGCAAGGTTAGCTTGCTCTGCGACTCAGACGCGCAATCACCGCCGGCAGCAATGCGTGTTCGGCGGCGTGAATTTTATTCGCCAATGAGTCGAACGTTTCGTCGAGCGCGATCTCGACTTTCGCCTGATCAATTATAGGACCGCCATCCACCTCAGCGGACACACCGTGCACGGTGCAACCCGTCACCTTAACCCCGCTGCGTAATGCCTGCCCAATGCCATCAAGCCCAGGGAAATTTGGCAATAAACTCGGATGCAGATTAATAATTTTGCCGGAAAAGGCTGCGAGAAATTTTGGCTTAATGACCCGCATGAAACCCGCGAGCACCACCAAATCAGCCTGAGCCGAGTGCACCGCAGCGATGAAGCGATCTTCCCCCACCCCTTCCAATTTGGTACGAAATGGCGCTGGATCGATGTACTCAGTCGGTACACCAAATCGCGACCCCAGCGCTAAAATTCCCGCGCCTATTTGGTCCGACAAAATTTTCACCACGTGAGCATGCCCCAATTTACCAGCCTGCTGGGCCAGCAGAATTGCCTCAGCGTTACTGCCGCGACCGGAACCTAAAATAACCACGCGCATGATTTAGATCAAAAGAACTTTTTTGCTTTATCAAAAAAACTTTTGGCGAGGGGCTCTTCCTGATCACCGCTAACTCGCGCAAATTCTTCGAGAAATTTCTTTTGCTCTGTGCTGAGATGCGTCGGCACCTCCACCTGGACGCGAATCAACTGATCCCCGTGCGCATTGCCGCGCAAGTGCGGCAGACCTCGTCCCTTTAAGCGGAAAGTAGTCCCCGACTGGGTTCCGCCGGGGATTTTAAGCGCCGCCTTACCTTGCAAGGTGGGGACATGAATACTGCCACCGAGCGTCGCGAGCGTGAACTTGATGGGAATTTCGCAGAAGAGGTCGTCACCTTGTCGCTCGAATACTTCATGATCCTTGACATGCACAACGATGTAGAGATCGCCGGCCTCGCCCCCCATGGTACCGGCTTCGCCGTTACCAGAAGAGCGCAATTTATTTCCTGTATCCACTCCCGGAGGAATTTTGACATTAATTTTGGCGGTCTCATTAACCCGCCCGTCGCCGCTGCATTTGGCGCAAACTTTCTCAAAACGATGGCCCGAACCATGGCAAGTAGGACACGCTTGCCGAACATGAAAGAAACCCCGGGAAGTGGTCACTTGACCAGCGCCCCGACAGGTATGGCAAGTCGTACGCTTCGAGCCTGGCTCAGCGCCGTTACCGTGGCAGTGCCCGCATTGCCCAAGCTTGCGAAAGGAAATCTCTTTTTCGCTCCCGTGCGCCGCTTCTTCGAGGCTAATTTCAAGATCGTAACGCAAGTCCGCACCGCGACCGGCCCCGCCACTTTGGCCGCTGCCGCCTCCAAAGAACTCCTCGAAGATACCGCCGCCCCCGCCGCCTTGCTGGCCGAAAACTTCGCGAAACATATCGGATGGATCATGGAAACCACCGCCGCTGGGGCCACGCTGACCGCCTCCTTGTTGAAACGCCGCATGACCGTAACGATCATAGGCCGCCCGTTTATCGGTGTCCTTTAACACTTCGTAAGCTTCGGAAACTTTTTTAAACATTTCCTCGGCCTCTTTATTGCCGGGATTTTTATCCGGATGAAATTGAACTGCTTTCTTGCGATAGGCTTTCTTTAAATCCTCCTCAGTTGAGCCCTTGGCCGCACCGAGCAAATCGTAGTAATCTTGTTTGTTTCCAGTAGCCATGGCTTAAACTTTAACCTCCCCAGCGGCCCCGCTGGACACCACCACCGAAGCAGGACGCAGCAAACGTCCGTTGAGACTAAAGCCGAGCCGGACTACTTGCATCACCAATTCTTCGGCAAATTCGGCGCTCGGTTGATGCGAAATGCATTCATGGAAATGAGGATCAAATTTCTGGCCAGCTGGATTAATTTCTTTCAATCCATGGCGGGCCAGGGTGCTTTTCAACTGCTCCAACACTAGCACCAAGCCATCAACGATCGATTTACCTTCTGCTTGCTGGCGAGCCGCCGCGAGACCTAGGCCAAGATTATCAAGAATGGGAATGACGTCCTCCATCAGTCCAGCGGTAGCAAATTGACGCAATTCGTCTTTCTCGCGAATCGTGCGCTTCCTGAAATTCTCCAAATCAGCGGCCGTTCGCGTGAAACGATCATAACTAGCAGCCGCCTCTTGCTTGGCAGCAATAAGCTGTTCCTCTAGCTTCACAACCGCATCATTTGGTGTGGCTTGGGTAGTATCTTTGGGTTCAGTAGGTGCTGATTCGTTCATGAGAAAAGTGAATCATAGCTGAAGGCGGCCGCTTATCAAGCGAGTCTCGCGATCGGCATGATTTTTCTTTGATTGAGGCAAGCCCCTTCGCCGGGGTCGGGTAGACCTTAAATGATGATGAGACTTAAGCTACCGAGCACGGTCAGGGGTGCGAAAAATCCTCCGTCACTAACAACATCGCCGCGACTGTCGCGGTAAAAGAGGGCTGGGCTGAATAGGGCAGCAAAATATTATCGCCGAGTCGCAGGAGCGTATCACCGGAAGATAACTCGCCACCGACCACTGATAAAATTCGCGCCTGCTCAGATCCGGCAAAAGCCACTGATTCTCCGGCCCGCAAATTTAGACGCCGGATGGTAAATTCACGACACTGCGCCAACTGGCCGTCAGCGCGCTTTAATGGCGGCAGCATCGTCGTATTGGCACTGAGACATTCGAGCGATTCCCTAAGGTGCAAAGCGCGCGGCCGGCCATCCAGACCCTGCCGGCCCCAATCATAGACTCGATAAGTGGTATCGGAATTCTGCTGAATCTCTAAAATCACATTGCCGGCATCAATCGCGTGCATCGTGCCGCTAGGAATCAGCAAGGAGTCACCCGCCCTCACGGGCCAGCGATCAAGACATTGATCGACCTTCCCGGCGCTGATTGCCCTTTCAAAATCAGCGCGGGTAACCCCGGCTCGGAGGCCCGCGTAGACGGCTGCCCCCGGATCGGTTTGTGCGAAATACCAATTCTCTGTTTTTGGTTCACCACCGAGCTGAGCAGCGATCGCGGCGGGGGGATGGACCTGTACGCTCAGGCGATCACGACAATCGAGCCATTTGACTAAGATTGGGAATGGTCGCTCAGGCGACCAAGCTGGCCCCATAATCTTTTCCGTAAATTCGCTCATTACGTTGTGCAGCGAACGACCCGCCCATGGGCCATTAATAATGACTGATTGAGCCTCTGATCGGTCAACAATTTCCCAGCTTTCGCCAATGGGCGCGGCGCCCAATAATTTTCGCCCAAGAAAAGATTCGATCAGGCGTCCACCCCAGACGCGTTCCTGATAAATTGGCTTAAATTGAAGAAATGGCGTCATCGTTGTTTGTAAGTGGCTTGCGCAGATGTCGGCAGGGATTTTACATTGACCCTCTGACCCGATAGACCTGCTATTTCATTGATTACACAAATGCCCAAAGCGGAGAGATCAAATCCAAAGGATAAAGACAAAACGTCATTCGAAGGCCCGCGGCATCGCCCGCACTGGCTGGCGGCATTTACGTGCCTAGTCTTTGGGCTCCTCCTAGCTGTTGCGCTCATTGATTTTGAGCCCGCCCAAAGCATCCAAAACACGACTAATCCCACGAGCATTAACCTCGTCGGCGTCATCGGGGCGGAATTCTCTTGGTGGATTTATCATTTACTGGGCGTCTCGACCTGGCTGCTCCCGATTTTTCTATTATGGATGGCGTCAATCTATCTGCGCAGCGCCCGTAGCTTAGCCACGACTCGACTGCTTGCGATGCTCTGCTGCATCGCCGCCTTTGCCCCGCTCATGGCGATGCAGGATACTTTTTTTACCAATAAGTTAATCTTTACTGCTGGGCCGGGGGGCGTGCTCGGTCGATTAATATATCAAGATGTATTAAGAGACAGTCTCGGGGTCTTTGGTTCCCTGCTGATTCTGGGTACCGTTTATTTCCTAGGAATGTTATTTATCTTCACCCGTGATATTGCCGCGGAGTTTGCACGCTTAATCAATCATTTCACGGAGTGGCGCCAGCAGCGGGCGGCGCTGCGAACTGCTCAGGCTGATGAATTGCTTCAGCAACGCGCCGCTGCTGCTCAAGAAAAAAATGCGGCCGCCCTCAGCCCAGCTACGCCTCCCCCAGCCTTATCGATTAGCTCTTTGAAAAAAGTTGCCCCCTCAAAGGCCGAAGCTCCGGCGGCAGAAGCCAGCAAGGTGATCGCACCGCCGCCCTTCCCCAAGCCTACAACCAAGGCCGCCACCCCGGCTAGTGAACCCCAGGATTTGGCTCGAGCCATGGCCGGCAAGATTGCCCTCAATATTGTAAAATTGGAGGAGACGAAAAAAGCTAAAATCACTCTGCCGCAAAGTGATGATAAGGGCTATGTGTTCCCGCCGGTTAAGTTGCTCCGCGAGCAGGTCAAAACGGAAGGGCTCAATAGCGAAGAGGAGCACCAGCAGAACGCCGCCAATCTTTTGCGCATTTTGAGCGAATTTGGCGTCGAAGTAACTCTTGGGCAAATTCACGTGGGGCCAGTTATTACCTGCTATGAAGTAGTCCCAGCCGCTGGCGTCCGGGTTGAAAAAATTTCTGGCTTAGATAAAAACATTGCGCTGGGAATGCGCGCGCAATCGGTGCGCATTCTCGCCCCAATTCCCGGCAAAGCAGCCGTTGGGGTCGAAGTCCCTAATCAAAAATCAACCCCCGTCGGCCTGCGCGAGATTATCGAAAGTGAAGACTGGAGCGGGGCCAAGGCTGAGTTGCCGATCGCCTTAGGCAAAGATGTGAGCGGTCGCCCGCTCATCTCCGATCTGACGAAGATGCCGCACTTGCTCATCGCCGGCGCGACCGGCTCAGGCAAATCGGTCTGCATTAATTCCATCGTCGCCTCCATCCTCTACTCGAAGAGTCCCAAAGATGTGCGTCTGATCATGGTGGACCCGAAGGTCGTTGAACTAAAAATCTTCAACGCCTTACCGCACATGCTCATTCAAGTTGTGACTGAGCCGAAGAAAGTGCCCGCCGCGCTCAAATGGCTACTCAGTGAAATGGAAAAGCGTTACCAGATTTTCGCGAAAGCCAACGTGCGTAATATTCTTGGCTTCAATAATCGCAAAAAAGACCCCAAGCACGAATTCCAGCCGACCGAGCAACAGGCGGAATTAGCCGGGGTGGTCGATGATATTGAGATACCCGACCGCTTGCCCTACATCGTCGCGATTATTGATGAGCTCGCCGACCTCATGATGGTCGCACCAGCGGAGATTGAGACGAGTATAGCGCGGCTCGCCCAGCTCGCGCGCGCGGCGGGGATTCATCTCATCATCGCAACGCAGCGGCCTTCCGTAAATGTTATCACGGGCGTCATTAAGGCCAATCTCCCCTCGCGCATCGCTTTCCAAGTGGCGTCACAAGTTGATTCGCGGACCATTCTCGATGGCAAAGGGGCGGAAACGCTCATTGGCCGCGGCGATATGCTCTTCTCCCCGCCAGGCACTTCGCGGATCGTGCGCGCACAAGGCGCGTTGGCCTCGGACGAAGAAATTCAAGCTATCGTCGATTTTATCAAAAAGAATAACGCCCCGCCCCAATACGTGCAGGCCGTGCAACAGCAAATCGACCGTGATTCGAAAGATGAGGATGAGGATGGTAATAGTGAAGAT
This sequence comes from Opitutia bacterium Tous-C10FEB, assembly GCA_002304425.1. Taxonomy (GTDB): domain Bacteria; phylum Verrucomicrobiota; class Verrucomicrobiia; order Opitutales; family Opitutaceae; genus Lacunisphaera. The sequence goes on along the minus strand of NEUY01000040.1, from coordinate 7,997 downwards.
GGCGACCTCGGGGACGACGGGGAACTCTTCGCTCAAGCTTTAGATGTACTCCGCTCGACCCGCCGCGCCTCTACCTCTATGCTCCAACGCAAATTACGCATCGGCTATAACCGGGCGGCTCGGGTAATGGAAATCATGGAAGAAAAGGGGATTGTCGGCCCGGAAAATGGCTCCTCCCCGCGGGAAATCTTGGTCGACCTTGATACTTACCAATCCTGAACAACGATTAGACTTTAAAAAACGGTCAAATCCAGTTTACACAACACTATGCAGACCATCGGCGAAAGACTTGAGGAAGCGCGTAAACGCAAGGGGATCTCGGTGCGCGAAGCCGCTGAGACCACAAAAATTCGCAGCGACTATTTGCAAAAATTTGAGGCTAACTCATTTGATGTTAATTTACCGCCGCTGTACATTCGCGGATTTCTCTCTGCCTACGCTCGCTATCTCGAACTAGATCCCCAGCGCATCGTCAGTGACTTAAACACAATTTTAAACAGCGAAGGTAAAGCCGGACGTCGCGATAACCGGGAAGTTTACGGTCGAGTTGATTTTGGTGATAACACCGGCAGCGAAGGCAAAGCGAACGCCCCAGCCTCCCGCTCAAGCCAAGAACAAGCTCTCCTGCTAAAATTCGGCCTGCTGGGGGGCGGCGCCATCGTAGCAATTATTGCGATTATCTTACTCATCAAAGTGCTGTTCCCCAGTGCACCCGTAAAAATCACTCCCCCACCAGCGGCCACCATTCAAGCCGAGGCGGCCCAAACCCTTACGCTGACTGCCACTGAAGCCACGCGGGTAAAAATCGTGCAGGATTTAGATGGAACGGTGCTCCTCAATGCCGCCCTGGCTCGCGGCGAATCCAAATCAGTTAAAAAACAAGGGAAGCTGCTCATTACAGTTGAGGCGGGTAAAAATCTCCGAATGGAGGTCAACGGACGTAATTACGCCGTACCCCTCGAAGGCTACGGTCGCTTCGCCCTCGATTAAGGTGCAGGCAATGAATGCTTAGGCGCCTTCAGCTTGAGGCGAAGGCCTCCTAAACCCGGCGCGGCGACTCGCTCCATCAGCGTGTTTCGTGACGTAGCCCAAGTGGCGGACCCAGCACCTCGCGCAAGATAAAAACCCGCCGGAGCGCGGCTGGGTTGCGCAAATCATCGCCGAGAGCGCTCCGCACCGCGACGGCGGCGGCTTCTTCTTTACTCGCGATCTCCGTTTCAAATTGTCGGCGCCGTAAAGTGGCGGCGTTCATTTCTTGCGCCTGACGAAGTTGCTCAGCTAACGACGCTTGTTGCTCGAGGATCTCCGCCGTGCGCTGAGCCTCAAGATGAGCCCGCGCGGCCCGTGAAGGCACCGGAGTTAACGGCGGCTGAAGCATGACCTCACGTATTACAGGGGGGGATTCCGCTGGTTCTGGTTGCCCCACCGGCGGGGCTAACGCGACGCCCCGACGCCGATGCTCAATCTTGCGCTGAATTTCCTCGCGAATACGGCGCGTGCGTTCGGCTAACTCAGGGTCTTGGAAGGTGGGTTCCTCCGGAGACTCTGCGGAGTCCTCAGCCCCCTGCTTACGCTGATTCAGCCACCACGCAATCGCTCCCGCGGCGGCAATAATTAACTGAAGGTGTTGGGTAACCCAATCCATAGAAGAAAAGCCTTAAGCGTTTAGCAGTCTGGGCGGGGCGAAGGGAACGAGGGCTTCCTCATTTTTTCCCCTCGGGATGAGCGATAGAACCGCGCATGGCGGTATCGGCCTGAATATTTTCCATCTTATAATAATCCATCACGCCTAATCGACCCGAGCGAAATGCTTCGGCCATCGCCAACGGAACCTGCGCTTGCGCTTCAACAACCTTCGCCTGCATCTCTTGCACGCGCGCTTTCATTTCCTGCTCCACCGCCACAGCGGCGGCGCGCCGAATTTCGGCCTGCGCTTGCGCGATACTTTTATTAGCCTCGGCCTGAGCTTCCTGCAGCTTAGCGCCGACATTTTCTCCCACGTCAACGTCAGCAATATCGATGGAGAGAATTTCGAAGGCGCTCCCGACATCAAGCCCGCGGGCGAGTACAGTTTTAGAAATACTATCCGGCGACTCGAGCACCACCTTGTAGCTTTCTGATGAGCCAATGGTCGAAACAATACCCTCACCAACTCGGGCGATAATGGTTTCTTCTTTGGCGCCACCGACAAAACGATCGAGGTGCGTGCGCACGGTAACGCGCGCCTTAACTTTAACTTGGATGCCATCTTTGGCGACGCCATCAATGGTCGTGCGCCCGCTCTCGGGATTAGGGCAATCGATCACTTTTGGATCCACCGAAGTCCGCACAGCCTCAACGACCGATTTGCCGGAGCCCTTCGTGGCTAGATCGATGGCGCAGGCCCGATCCCAATCGAGTACAATACCGGCTTTTTGCGCGGCGACGAGCGCCTGCACGGTCGGCACCACATTACCACCAGCAAGGTAGTGGGCGGAAATTTTGTCCGTCGTCACTTCAATGCCAGCCTTAACCGCGGTAATGCGGGCATCAACAACGAGATTATACGGTACGCCACCGAGGCGCATCCCGAGTAAATTTGCGAAACCCACGGGAGCTCCGTTGAGCTTCGCCTTGAGCCAGGTGCTAAAAAACGAGAAGACGATAAAAAATATGATCAGCGCCGGAACGCCGAGCACGATAAGTAAGATAGTAGAAGGCATAGGAGGATTATTAAGGTTTAGTTACGATGAGACGAAAATTATCGAGCCCACTGACACGCAGCAACTGGCCTTTGTCGACATGGCCAGCCGGCGAAAATGCCTCATAGCGGTGCCCCTCGACGAGCACATAGCCACTCGGCACCAGCGGCGTCACCGCCTCAGCCATTTTACCGATCACATTATCCTTGGCTGCCAATGGCGGCTGACTGGTGGCAGCGATCGTGGATTGCACGATGAGCTTTTTCCCGAATTTAGTTTTCGGCAGCCAAATAAGTTCTAGGTAAAGTGTCAGTCCAAGCAATATGAGCGCAACCGCAGTCGCCACAAGGCCACCACTCGAGCCTAATTGCAGAAACGATATTACGCAGCCAGCGGCCATGCACAAGGCGCCGAGAATACCGAGCACCGCACCTAGCATGAAAACCTCTCCGGCTAATAAAAGGACCCCGACCAAGAAAAAGAGAATGACCGTGTTCATGCGTCAGCTTTTTCCACCAGTAAAGCAAATGCCGTCTGACCACGAACAACAATAGTGTCACCCGCATCCACCGCGCCTACTTCCACGGTCGCCTCAAATCGGCGACCGGCTATTTCCACTTGGCCGCTGGGTCGCAATACCGTCACCGCCCGACCGCGCTGTCCGATGAGCTGGGCAACTTCTTCGCGCGCCGCTTCTGAAGCGAAGCCCGCAATTTGAGCCGCTCCGCTAATCGCGGCACCGACCACCATTTTGTCCCACATCCACCCGGAGGGCAAGAAACGCACCAAGGCTGCGCCGAGCCCAACCGCGAGCATGAGCCCGAGTCCAAGATTTTGCAATGGAGCCACGAATACATCGCCAGACCACGCCGTCGTCAGCGGGACTCCCGGCCAAAGATCAGCCATGGCCCAGACTAAGGAGCCGAGCATCAAGCTCAACCCGAACAAAGCTACGATGGCGAAGCCAGGAAAGAAAAACACTTCGATAAAGACTAAAAGGAGACCAACCGCAAAAACGAGCAAAGGCTCATGACCGGAGAATCCCGCCACATAGTTGGTAAGGAAAACCACCCCCAAAAGCACGATGCCGCTAATCCCGAACACCCCAAAGCCTGGAGTCTTAAATTCAACGAAGAGCGCCAAAACTCCCAGTCCCAGTAGAATGGGAGTCAGAGTCGTAAGATACTGCGCCAACCGCTCCGACCAAGTGACTTCGAACTGGCGCAATTCATACCCCGTTGCGCCAAATTTAGCATTGAGGAGGGCGGTCACGTCGACCGCCTTGCCCGCGCCGAGCAACGCCTGCGGGGGTTGGCCATATTCCTCGAGCGCCTCGGTCGCAGTCAGCGAAAGCAATTCGCCCTTAGGTTTTAATATTTTTTCACCGATTTTCAGTTCATAATCCGCATCGATCATCGCCGAAATGACCTGCCCGCGATAACCTTTGCCCTCCGAACTCGCCCGCATGCGCGCCCGCAGATAGCTCACAATCTTTAGCTTCATGGTCTTGTCGACATCCCCGCCCGTGGAAAGCACCGGGGCTGCGGCGCCAATCACGGCATTAGGTGCAAAATAAATCTCACTGGTGGCCGCCGAGATGAAAGCCCCAGCCGACATCGCCTCCTTATTCACAAAAGTAATGGTCTGACCGGGAAATTTATCGAGCGCCTCCATAATTTCAAACGTCACATCAAGCGCGCCGCCAGGAGTATTCATATCTAACACGACGGCATCAGCTTTCTGCTCGATCGCTTCTTTAAGCCCGCGGCGGAGAATATAGAGAGTCGGCTTATTAATTTCCTCCCGCACTGGGATCACATAAACTAGCGCTTTTTTTCCGGGCGCACGCACCGCCGCTGGGATAGGTTCAGCGGCAAGTCCACTGAGAGCAGTCAGGGAAAAGGTCAGCAGAAGATGAACCAGTTTGAACATACGAGCGCTAATGTAGTGCTCTTTGAACCGCACGCAAGCGTGGTGCGCTTATAAAGAAGAGTCTCTTTTCAAGATGCGGAGCCTAGCTAGACCACCGCCGGATCAATTTACGAGGTACTCGAGCCGAGGCATGACCCAACTGGTGGCGGCGCCCCTATAGATGCCTCCACTCTTGATAAAATCTAATTATTTACTGACTGCAGCCGCGGGGCGGAAAATTTAAGCGACTTTGGATTGGAACGTCACAGGTTTCTGTTCTATCAACAGAGTCATGGAACGCATTCCGTATCTTGGGCACACCCTCTTTAAGTGGCAAGTTGGAGCCTCGACCTATCTGGCGCTACCGGAACTGGGGGCCAGATTGATGAATTGGAACGTCACGCTGGGTGACAGCAGCGTGCGTGATATTCTCTACTGGCCCGAGACCGATACGCTGGAAAATATCGCCAGCATTCGTGGCGGAAACCCCATTCTTTTCCCCTTCAGTGGGCGCACTTACGATCAGGGGGAAATTTATCACTGGCGCGCGGAGGACGGGGTACGCCGGCCGATGCCCATGCACGGTTTGGCTCGCCAAGGTAAATTTCGCCCCATCCGGCTCGATGATCGCGGTTTCTCGGCACTGTTCTTACCTGATGCGACCGCCCAAGCCGCGTACCCTTACGATTACGAATTCGTGGTCAGCTATCGGTTCGAAGCCCTGAGCATTTTTGTCGAACTGCAATTAACTAATCTTGGCCGCACGCCGATGCCGTGGTCCGCTGGTCATCATTTTTATTTCACTCTCCCCTGGAGCGTTGGTCGCACGCGGCAAGACTATAGCCTCGAGACGAGCGCGACTAAATATCTGCAGCGTGACGAGCGCGGTGGGTTGTACCCAGCCCCACGGGTAAGCGCTCAAGAAAATCTGGCGAATAAAAATTTGATTGATCTCATCCACACGGATCTCCGCCGTGACACTTTTACAGTCACCGAACGTCCTTCGGGGAGCCAATTACTTTTTCGCAGTGGCATGACAAACGAGCCATCGCGCGAACTCGCGGTGGTCACTTGGACCCAAGACGAAAACTCCCCCTATTACTGCATCGAACCCTGGATGGGGCCACCGAATGCGCCGGAAAATAAAGTGGGGGTCCATCGGGTGGCTCCGGGGCAGACCCAAAAATTTTACGTTGAGATCAAGCTCATCTAAGCACGGATAGGCTGGGGGAAAACTATAGGGACGCTGCATTTTCCCATTTCTTTCCAGCCCCATTTACCTTTAATCCACTCATGCATTCTTCTCTCGCCTTTATCGAAGGCATCGGTGGCCCAGAGCTGATGATGATTATGTTCATTGTCCTGCTGCTATTCGGCGCCAACAAATTGCCTGAACTCGCAAAAGGAATTGGCAAATCAGTACGGACCTTCAAAAAAGCAGCGAGTGGCGTGGAAGAGGAAGTTCGCCGGGCTATGCAGGAAACGGAAGAGCCCCAGCCAAAAAAATTCCCGCCGTACGCCCCGCCGCCGCCAGCATCGACGATGACATTGCCCCCCGGTGAGGCGGAGAAGCCTGCCCCGCCGCCGCCGATGGCAGACTAACTCCGAGGAGACGGATCCCCCAATTTTTCTTTCCCTCCCTAAAACCCCATGAATACGCCACTACTCTATGCACTCATAATGGCTATCGGCCAGATTGCGCTGACCTTGGTTAGTTTCTTTCTCGGCTACCAGACCGAGCAAATAAATCAGGGAACTTGGTTTGGTTTCATCCCGCTGCTTTATGGCATCGCAGTCTACTGGTTCAGCCTGAAAGCCGTGCGCGAAGAAAATACCGGCCAATATCTCACCTATGGGCAGGGGGTCGGCACTGGCATGCTCGTCGCCCTCTACTCAGGGCTCCTCGGCTCCCTCTACACTTACATTCACTTTACGTGGGTGAATCCAAATTTCACGGACTATTTAATCGAAGCATCGCGCGTTAAATGGGCCGCGGCCAATTGGAGTGAGGCCCAAATGGAAGGAGCGGAAAAAGGCGTGCGGCTGTTTACGCAACCGGCCCTGCAGGCGGGGTTTGGGTTCATGGCCACCTTAGTCATAGGCTTGATCATCGCCTTGATCATTGCAGCTATCCTCAAGCGGAATCCACCAGAGGAAAGTTAAAGCACATCGCCGGCCTTGAGCTTGCCCAGACCAGCCAAGCCTCGACCAATAAAGTATCAAAGCTGGCGTTATAAGTCAGAAAAAATCCGACTTATAATTTAGCTGGCTTCGGGACATGCGGCTTGGTTTTGCCCCTAGCGGCTGCGTTTACGTTGATCTCGACGGCTTCACTTTCTAATTTTTCCAACCGGCGAAGGATCGCTGCGGGCACCTGCTTACGCTCTTCGTCGGTGTTGATGGGGCCTTGGAAAATCTCCACGCCCTGCGGATTTTTTGCCGTTAGGTGATGTTGTCCCTGATCAACGGTAAGCTCCAACGAGCCCTGATCATCGGTGCAGTAAATTGTGCTCTCCGCTCGCTCTGGTTGAGGTCCCCCGCGGCGGATCCGCGCGATAATTTGCCGATTGGGCCCAGCCGCCGCAACCTCTCCGGACTGCTGGATAATGATCTCACGCGGCGGCAAGTCAGTTTCCCCTAACTCCGGCCGATCCTCGCGGCTATGCTGATCGCCTAAATTTCTATGAAAAAATGCGCCACCCCAGTTCCGGTGATGGGGGTTGATAGGCGCAGGGAAGCGAGGGTGATGAGGCGGCATCATTTCCACCTCTCGGACGCTTAGTTTAGCCTTAGCCAATTGCTCTTTGCTGCCGCGCAGGATGGTGAGGTTGACTTCGGCCCCTTCCGCTCGAGCGCGCACGAGTACGCTGAGCTGTTCGATATTAACCAAAAGTTGATCCTCAAATTTAATCAGAATATCATCCTCGCGCAGCAGATTAGCGGCGGGGCTTTGCTCCAGAATTCGAGTGACAACGAGGCCCATGCCTCGGCCTAAGCCCAGTTGCGTGCCTAGCGTCCGATCAACCGGCGCGGTCTCCACCCCCAGATAAGTGATTTTTTCTTTTTTCACGCCTGCAACCGCCTCGGGTTGCATTAAATTCTGAGCCGGTTCACCAGCAAAACGACGGACCACTATTTCTTTTTCCGCCTGAGCGGGGGCCACAATAGAAAACGCGCCCAGAGTGAATAACAAGGATCGGGAGAACAATTTCATGGTGATAATATGCTAATGAGAAATCAGAGAAACCCTAAAGCTAGGATGCGGAAAGTAAACGCCGCACCCAGCTAAGTTGACGCATCCGCCCTGAAATTGTTCCCGATTTTCCAGCAACCTGATCAATGCGGCGAGGGGAGTGCTCAGCACCCCACATAAAAAGAGGCCGGGCGTTAGCCCGACCTCCGTTG
>NEUY01000004.1 GCA_002304425.1 Opitutia bacterium Tous-C10FEB | reverse complement strand
GTTTCGGCGGGCTAAAATCGCGCGACGACGCGGCCGCCCTTGCTGATTACTCTACCTTAAAATTGACCGCGGGTGCAGTTGGGGCCCGTTCGCTTTTCTTTTTCCAAGCTTCGAGAATCGCTTTGACCACTGGGGCCGCATAAGTGCCACCGTGGTAATCAACACCTGGTTCGGTCCCCTCCATAACCACCGCGATGGCAATCTGGGGGTTATCAATCGGGGCGAAGGCCACCATCCAAGCGAGATCGATTCGGCCCTTTTGCGCCGTGCCCGTTTTATTCGCCATGCGTAGGCCGTCGACGTGGGCTAGACGGCCCGTGCCTATTTGGGCGCACTGTTCCATCCCATCCACAATTGCCTGATAATCTGCTGCGGCGAGACCAATGGCGGGGGAGTGTTGCGCGGGCCGCTGCGGATCGTGGAGCAGGGTCGGCTTGGTTTCGGTTTCTCCACGAGCAAAAGAGGCGACCATGCAGGCGACCTGCAAGGGGGTAACGAGCGTATCACCTTGGCCAATGGCGGTGTTGGCGGTATCACCTGGCATCCAGCGTTCCTTCAGCGTCGCAAGTTTCCAGGTCGGGCTAGCGACATGGGGCGTCGCGTATTCAAACGGCAGCTCGATCCCCGTTTTATGGTCAAAGCCAAAACGATTAGCCTCGGCCGCGATTAAATCGGGGCCGGTCTCGAGACCATATTTATAAAAAAACACATTGCAGGAATCGCGAATCGCTCCGACCAGACTGCGTTCGCCGTGGCCATTGCGGGCGTCACAGACAAAACGCCGATCACCGACCAGATAAAATCCCGGACAGAGCACGCGCGAACGGTCCCGTTCGATCGCGCCACTACGCAACCCAGCGGTGGCGGTAAGAATTTTGAACGTAGAGCCGGGGGGGTATTGTCCTTGGATCGCCCGATTGAGCCAGACTCCTGATTTTTCTAAATCCTGTTCAGGGTTGAGAATCGGGACGCGGGTATTGAGATCATAGCTGGGGAGTGAGGCGAGTACGAGTACTTCGCCCGTACGAACATCGAGAGCAACGGCGGCGCCGGTGCGACCGGACATCGCCGTCTCCGCCGCGAGTTGGAGTTCCAGGTCGAGGCTGGTCGCGATGTTGTGACCTTGCACGGGGCGCCGTTGCTGCAGGCGCTTGCTGATGGGGTGCTCCACTTTGTAACCAGCCGGATCGACGAGATAAATGGCGCCTCCGGTTTCTCCTTGCAGTTGCTCGTCGAAAATTTTCTCCAAACCGCTACGGCCGACGGAACCCTTCATCTTGAAAGTGAGCAAGTCAGCCCCCTCAAAATCTTCGACGGCGGGATCGTTGTTGCTCCCCGTATAACCGAGGGTGTGAGCGGCGGCGGCCCCATACGGATAGTCGCGCGTGCTGGCGGTGTAGACTTGGAGCGGAGAATTAACCGGCAGGCGTTCAATTAACCGAGCGTACTCTTCGGGGGCGAGATCGTTAAGCAACACGTAGGGCAACAGGAGGGTCTGGTTGATGTGTTGCGTGAGATCGGTGGAGCGGACCGTCTCATGCCGGCCGAGAATAAAATTAATCGTATCGAGATAGCGTTGGGCAACAGTGGCGCGCGCAATCCGCGCTAGTTGATCGGTATTAGGTCGCTCGGTAATCGCGAGTGAGAGATAATTATTTTTAATTTTTCGATACTCGGCTCTAAATTCGCCCCGCAATTCAGCCAAATTAAGTACGACCGAAAAACGCGGACGATTGCCAACCATGATCTTGCCATCACGATCATAGATATAGCCGCGCGGACCGGGGACCACCACTCGCCGCAAGTTTTGCAGGCGCTCTTTGCCGCTGTAGAGATGCGATTTTATGAGCTGGCGGTAAACGAGTCCGCTGATCAGCACGAGCAAGAGCCCCGCTACCGCGGCATAAAAAACCCAGAGACGTGGATTGCGCGTGTGATGAGTTTCGATGAGTCGGCTCACGGGTGAAAAAACAGGGGGCCTCAGCGCGCCAGCGCGCGCCCCGTCTCAGGGTGAATGTGCATTTTTTCAAATACTCGGCTTTGTAGAGCTAAGAACCAAGGCGTGATGAGCAGAATAATTATTTGTGAAACGATGAGGTCGACAAAGATGCGCAACCAGGCCTCGCCGGGACGAGGATGCTCGCTCACCAGCAGAAATGAGAGGCTGATGAAAAGAAAAAGGTTAGCAAATTGTGCCACGACGATACCAAAGATCGACCCTTCGCGGGGGAATCGGCGACGACCATAGAGCAGCGTGGCATGAATCAGTCCGAGGAGTACCAAGTGCGTGCCAAAAGGTACCGGAATGGTGGCGTCGAGGAGGAGCCCCGTCAGTAAAATGGCGATCAAGCCCTGCTTGGGATCTACCCGCAGTCCCGCGAACACGACGAAGAGCCCAGCAATGTACAAATGCAGCGACAGGGGCGCGAGGTAGTGATTGGCCAAGCCAGTCAGCCAGGCTAGGACTAGGTTGGCTGATACCACCAGCAGCCAGCGGGAATCGTAGCGGCGCATGGGTGATTAGGTTCGTAAAGTCCGGCAGCTAATTACGCACCGTCGGATGAGGCAGGCACCGCGCAAAATCATTTTAAAGTTCCTCGGGGTTTAGCGGCACAAGTACGGTAACTTCCGTGAGCGTGCCAATGCGCTCATCAAGCTGCACGTCGCCGGCTTTAAATAGCCCGTCCGCACTCAGCTCGAGGTTGAGGATCTCACCAATCGAAAGCCCGGCGGGAAAAATACCGCCAAGGCCAGAGGTCACCAGTCGGCGCGGAGCATTTCGCGCCGCGGTGAATTCAAGAGGAACAAATTCCACCGTGCCCCGGGGGGCTTTGAATGAATCGTTTAGACCGCCTTGATAGCTGATGGGGCGATTGTCGCCGGCAACACTGGCGGCGAGGCGAAACGTTGGACTGGTGACCAGATCCACAACCGCAGTATAGCGATGAACCTCCGTGATGCGTCCGACTACGCCCCCGGAGAAGACCACCGGGGCGCCCACGGTTAGGCCGAAATTTTGTCCCTTGCGAATGGTGAAGCGCTGCCACCAGCCAGAGAAATCGCGTTGCGCGACGCGGGCCGGCTCCAGTCGAAAGGCGGGCAGCGGCGGAAGATTAAGCAGATTTTCTAAGCGCAGGATGTCGGCCTCCAACTGTTGGTTTTGCTGCACACTAAAATCATATTTGGCCACTAGCCCCGCCAGGTCACGACCAGCTTGGAGGAGCTCATCTTTAGAACGCAGGCGGTTGGACCAAAAATCCTGCAGATCGTGGGCGTAAGAATCAGCGACCGTCAGGGGTGCTTGAATCTCAAAAAAAGTGGCCCGCGTGAACGTTTTGAAAACAAATGGCAGCAGCAGCCACGTGAGCAAAATAATCCCCAAGGTGACAAACGGACTAACCTGATCGAAGCGTTTTGGAAGCACGACGTGGTCGGCGATTGAGCCGGCAAGCGAGGCCGGCCTCGCTTAGAAATCAGCGGCGACGCGGGACAATTCGTCGATATTGTTAAGGAAAACGCCGGTGCCGTTGGCGACCGCTGATAGCGGATCGTCGGAGACGATGACGGGCAGCCCCGTTTTTTCGGAGAGCAGTTTATCGATTCCACGGATCAGCGAGCCGCCGCCGGCCAAGACAAAACCGCGATCGACCAGATCGGAGGAAAGTTCAGGGGGCGTGCGTTCGAGGGCGGCCCGCACGGCCTCGACAATGGCGCCCACGGTGTCAGACATTGCTTCGCGCACTTCTTGCGAGGTGATATGAATGGTTTTGGGTAAACCGGCGACTGAGTCGCGGCCTTTAACCTCCATCGATAATTCCGTGGCGAGGGGATAAGCGGACCCGATGGTTACTTTGATTTCCTCCGCGGTGCGCTCGCCAATCAGTAAATTGTAGGCGCGTTTCATGTAGTTGATCAGCGCGAGATCGAATTCATCCCCAGCGACGCGAATCGATTTTGAAAAAACAATTCCGGAGAGGGAAATAATGGCTATTTCGGTAGTGCCGCCACCGATATCAACAATCATATTAGCCGCTGGTTCATCCACGGGAAGACCGACCCCTAAGGCGGCGGCCATTGGCTCGAGAATGGTGATAACTTCGCGGGCGCCGGCATGCGTGGCGGATTCTTTTACCGCGCGCTTCTCGACTTCGGTGATACCGCTGGGAATGGCGACCACGACCCGCGGTGAGACCACTTTTGAATTGTTATGCACTTTCTTAATGAAATAGCGCAACATGGCCTCCGTGATATCGAAATCAGCGATCACGCCATCTTTCATCGGACGAATCGCGGTGATATTACCCGGGGTGCGCCCGAGCATCTTTTTGGCCTCGTCGCCCACGGCGAGCACTTTGCGAGAAATCGTATGAACCGCGACGACGCTGGGTTCGCGGAGCACAATTCCTTTATCTTTTACGTAGACGAGGGTATTGGCGGTGCCCAAGTCGATACCGATGTCGTTAGAGAAAAGACCCAGCAGTTGGTTAAACATTGGAGCGATGACGGGGAAGAGGTTTACTAATACAAGTCGCGGCGCGGCGAAGTTGTCAAAAGCAAACTCGCTGGGGGAAACGGGTTAGGGCGGACTAGCGCCTGCCGTGTCGATGGTAATGCGGCGACCTGAGCATAAAAAAGGCGCACCGGGTAAGGTGCGCCGCAGATAATCAAACGCGTCAGCTGATTGGTTAATTATTACCAGGCTTTTGGCCCGCGTCTGGTTTCTTCTCTTCCTTCTCATCTTCGTTGCCGTCTTTGGCCGCTTGCTTGAATTCTTTGATGGATTGGCCAAGACCTTTCGCGAGCGCGGGGAGCTTAGCGCCACCGAAGAGTAATAAAATGATCACCAAGATGATCATTAGTTCTGGTCCGCCGAGACCAAAAATGGCGAGGGAGTGGGGCAACGAGATTGGCATAATTGGTATGAGTAGTTTGTTTGCGGTAAAACGTAAAGGGCGAAAGCCGCTTTAGGTTTGCGGGAAAAGCATTTTGCCGAGCAAACCGCCTTGTTTAATAAATTGGGGCGGGATGGCCGGTGGCTTCTTCAGCAAGTTCTGGGGATTATCGATTTGCTCGGCATCGAAAAAGCCATGCAACTGCCGAATGCGGGTGGGGTGACGCATTTTACGGAGAGCTTTGGCTTCAATTTGCCGAATGCGTTCGCGGGTAACTTTAAATTGTTTGCCGACTTCTTCTAGGGTGCGGCTGTAACCATCAACCAAGCCGAAGCGCAAGGTGAGCACGCGGCGTTCCCGTTCTGTGAGTGAATCGAGTACATCCATGATTTTTTCGCGCAACAGCGAGAAGGCCGTCATGTCGTAAGGATTATCCGCGGACTTATCCTCAATAAAGTCGCCAAAGCTGGTGTCATCGCCGTCGCCGACGGGTGACTGCAACGAGATCGGCTGTTGCGCCATCTTCATGATCTGCTGGACGCGTTCCACCGGCAGATTCATCTCCTCCGCGACTTCTTCTGGGGTTGGCTCGTGCCCGAATTCTTGGAGTAATTGTTTTTGCACCTGCATCACCTTATTCAGGGTCTCGATCATGTGGACCGGGATGCGGATGGTACGGGCTTGGTCCGCGATGGAGCGAGTAATCGCCTGCCGGATCCACCACGTAGCGTAAGTGGAGAATTTATAGCCGCGCCGGTATTCGAATTTTTCGACGGCTTTCATCAGGCCCATGTTACCCTCTTGGATCAAATCAAGGAAAGAGAGTCCACGGTTAGTGTATTTCTTGGCGATCGAGATAACGAGGCGGAGATTGGCTTCAACCATCTCCGTTTTGGCCTTATGGGCTTCCCGAATGAAGCCGCGCGCGGTTTTAAGGGTCTCCATCAGGCCCTGGGGCGTGATGCGCATATCAATCTCGAGGTGTTTGAGCTTCGCGTTGACGGCGCGCACATCAATCGCCGCATCTTTTTTCGATTTTGGATGCTTCGCCCGATGTAAATCATGGAAGCATTTCTCGACCTCTTGAATTTTCGGCCGCAATTCGATCAAGAAATCCTCAAACACTTTCAATTTGAAGAAATATTTAACGTAGCTCGCGCGCAGGACGTTATCGCGCTTTTTGAAACGAATAATCGCATTCTTCCGGGCTTTTTCATCGCGAGCTTTCAGGGAATCATTCCAAGCTTCCGTGGCGATCTCGTCGTTGCTCCGGGTGATATCAACCAGCTTCTGGAGATTTTTGAAATAGATGTCGCGGCTTTCGATTTTCTTATCGATGACCAGACGATCAAAACGCTCCGTGCGGAGCAGGAGTTTCTCGCCGAGATTAGCGAGATGCTTGCCGACGGGCCCGAGTGCGAAAAGCGCGGCTAACGCATTGATCTCCGCGGTCTCGATGCGCTTCGAGATTTCGACTTCCTGTTCGCGTGTCAGCAGGGGGACTTGCCCCATTTGCTTGAGGTACATGCGGACCGGATCATCGAGAATATCATTGTTTGAGGTGCGGGACTCTTCTTCTTCCGCCTCTTCTTGCCGCAGCTTATAATTTTCAACTTCATCAGGATCGAGTATGTCGATTTCCAGATTCTGCAGGATGGAAATAACATTTTCGATATCCTCCGGATTATCGACTGACTCGGGGAGCGCTTCGTTAATGTCGGCGTAGGTGAGGTAGCCCTGTTCTTTGGACAGGCGGATCAGGTAGCGGATTTTTTCGTTAAGATCGCCAGAGAGATTTTCGAGAGCCTTTTCCTTGAATTCCTTGGTCGCGTCGGCGGTGGCCGCGAGTGGGGCGCTATGCTTGGTGGGCTCTGGATGTTTCCCGTGGGCCAAAGTTGAGGGCACGAATGCCGCGGCAGTCGCAGCCGGTTTGGCGTGGGCGGTAACCGCCTTCACCAATTCCTGGGGCTTGGGCGCAGGGTGTGTGTGGGGCTTTTCGTGAGCCTTGCCGGCGGGGGCAGGGGCATGCGATTTGACCGGCGCCTTTTTTGGGGCGGATTTGGTAGTGGGCTTGGCTTGCTTGGAATGGCTCGGCATAACGTAAATGATGGCTTCCTCTATGAGTTAGGATAGATCGGCTGACAATAGCAGCAAAGTCAGGAATCGAGGGTGAGCTTTGGCGGATGTTGCAGCTGTCGAATGATTTCGGCACGCTGTTTCAAGAGTGACGGAAGCTGACTGTCAAGGTCCGCGCCTTTAGTGGCTATTTCAAGTTCTATTTGCCGCACCTTGGGCTCAAGAAATCGTCGCTGCATGGAGCGTAATCCCTCATTCGCCATTTTTGCTAAATCATCATCGCCAGCCACTTCAAAAAGCAGGGAAGCGATGAGCGACTTTTCTTCTTCAGTTTCAAGGATCTGGTCAAGTTGTTCGCGACCAGCCCAACCGTTGTGGGCGGCCTCGGCCAGAATACGGTCGAGGAGCAGGCCAGCTGGTTGTGATTGGTCGATCCATTCATGCGGCAATTCACGAGCGAATGCGTGCAACAGCGACTCATGGTGGAGGCAGAGAAAAAGTAAGTGGGCCTCGGCGGCTTTGGTTGATGGGCCCGCACTGAGGTTCACCGTCGGGGTGGGGGCGCTATGCGCGGGAGCAAAACGTGAACCGCTGCCGCGCAAAAGATAGGCGCGTAAGTCGCGTTCTAAAGCTGCTTGGGGCACGCGCAAATTTTGCGCGATCTCGCTGAGAAAAGACATGCGCGTTACGTCAGAGTCGGTTTGGGCAATGATCTCGTAAAGGGCGGTAGCGGCGCGCGATTTTTGTTCAGCTGAAGCAGTGGCGGCTTGGGGTAACAATGACTGGCACGCAAAGGCCATGGCCGAGCAGGAGCTTTTCTTAACATCGTCGTAGGCAGCCAAGCCGCGCTCCAAGAAAAGGAGATCAGGGTCCATTTTTTCGGCACCAGCCAACAGCAAGAAGCGAATTTCCAAGCCCGCTTTCAAGGCCATTGGGAGAAAGCGTAGCGCAGCTTTTTGCCCCGCGCTGTCACTATCAAAAAAACATTCTACTTGTGGGTGATAGCGGCGCAGCAGCGCCAACTGCCCTTCGGTAATCGACGTGCCTTGCGGGGCAATTGCCGTCCGCAGGCCCACGCTCCAACAGCGGAGGGCATCCAGTTGTCCCTCGACGAGTACGAAGGGATGTCCGTCCGTGGCGTGACTCCGCGCGCGGTCGAGATTGAAGAGCAAATTGCTCTTCGTAAAAATAGGTGTTTCCGGTGAGTTAACATATTTAGCCTCGCGGGCCGGATCATCCGCGGGGGTTAATTCCAGTTGCCGAGCGGTGAAAGCCACGATGCGACCTTGGTGGTCGCGAATCGGAATCATCAGCCGCCCGCGGAAGCGTGGGCGCAGCGCGCCGATTGTGAGCAGGGCCCCTTCGCGGGTGAAAAACAAGCCACACTGGCGCAAGGCCTCCTCGGTAAATTGGCGCTTCCACAGGGCCGCGGCGAGTCCGCTATCCTCGGGCGGGGCGAATCCGATTTTAAATTCCTCGGCCAATTCGAGCGTGAAGCGGCGATTTTTCACCCAATAAGCCCGAATGAATTCTCCCTGAGGCGTCGCCGCCAAAAAAGCTTGCCGATAATAATCGGCGGCGAGGTCGTGGATATCGAAAATTTCCTGGCGCAATGAACGCGTCTCGAGCGAGGGTCCCCCTGAGCCCGCCTCGTACTCTAGGGTCACCCCAAAGCGCTGCGCGATCGCCTCCACCGCTTCGGTGAATGGGAGGCCCTCGGTCTCGATCACAAAATTAATCACGTCCCCGGCTTTGCCGCAGCCAAAGCATTTGTAAAAGCCCTTGTCGGCGGAGACATTGAACGAGGGCGTTTTCTCTGAGTGAAAAGGACAGAGTCCTTTGAAGCGCCCACCGCCAGCTTTTTTGAGTGTCACTACGCGACCCACGACATCGTGGATGTTAACGCGATTTTTTAGATCGCGCAGACTGGAGGCTTTAATGACGGGCACTGGTTAGCTCTAATGGTCGAGCCGCAGGTTCGCCGAGCCTAAAATCAGCCAAGTGGAGAGCGGTGGCTGCGTCGCGCCGGTCGGCGGGCGCTGATCACCGTCATAATCGCCAAGTGAAAGTACCATCCGGGCCGTGCTCAAAAATAATTCACTTTAAGATTAAACTTTTAACCGTCGTTGGGGTCTGTCACGTTGCGCCGCTTTAATGCTGATAAGATCGGTGTTATTTTTATGCGCTTTCTCCCCTTACTCTCGAGTGTTTTTATCTCTCTGCTTAGTGTGCTCCCTGCGTGGGCTGCGCCTAAAGACACGCCGCCTGCTCCGGTGTGGGAGCATCGCCTCGTAGATTTTAGCGACGCTGATTATCGTTATGCCGTGGAGCAATTATTACAGGATTTTGAGCGCTCATCTGGTCGTCAGCTTATCCCTCGCGCCAAGAAAAAAGTTGGGCTAAAAATTTATGCGGATTCTGGTCCGGGCTTGGCGACTCCCTTTGGCTTGGTGCGTGGCCTGATTGTGGCGCTTGAGAAGCGGGGCTTCGCTCGCGAAAATATTTTCCTCGTCGGCCTCAACCCACTGCGGTTGCGACTGACCGGTTATTTGCCTTCGTTTTCAAGTGGGACGGTGCCGTTTCCTGGCCATCCAGTTTATGTGCTCGAGTCTGGGAAGTTTTATGATCCGACTTGGTTTTATGATAGTCCGTTGCCGTCACGGTTCGATCCAGTGACCAATGATCGTGCGGTGGAAGCGGCCGCGGGGGGCAAGTCGACCACGACAACGGAGGAAGATCGCAAAAGTTTTCTGGCGACACCGCTTTTTCTGGATGCTGATTTTTGGATTAATTTGCCCGTTTATACGGATCATCCGATTCTCGGAATTAATGGGGCGCTCGTGAATGCCACGCTTTGGAATGCGAGTAATACCTTCCGCTTCTTTAAAAGCCCAGCCACCGCACCGGCGGCCGTGGCCGAAATGGCCGCGATTCCTGAGCTGCGCGAAGGGTGGGCGCTCAATATTGCCAGTCTGCAGCTTTATCAGTTCATCGGCGGACCTTATTTTAATTCACTCTACACCAATTCAGAGCCGCAGCTTTTGATGAGTGCGGATCCCGTCATTCTAGATGCCCTCATGTTGCAGAAGCTTAATGCGGCGAGAAAAAAGGCGGGCTTTGAGCCCATCTCAGAGGACGACGCTCGTATGCTTGATTTTGCGCAACAACTCGGGGTCGGCCTAAACGATCCTGCGCATGTCGCGTGGCAGCGCTCAGGCGGCAGTTCGCCTTAACGCTGAGTGATCGTTAGCCTCCGGTCGCGCGGGTGCGCACGGGGACATGAACTTCAAAGCGTTTCATAAAAAACGGAACGAAAGGTGCATTCCAGTACACTGCGTAAGGTTCACCGGCGGGGGCTAAGTCCGGCTGGGTGACTATCCATGCGAGTAGCTTGGTGCGGGCCTCGATAAAATTTTCACGAGTGTAGCCCCCTCGCTCGCCTCGGCTCGCGACCCGCCTTGCGGGCACGGTGATTATTTCAACGCCCGCTTCGTTCCCGGCTAATTTATTTTGTTCAGCCGGTGCGACCCAGAACAACATCGCCGCACTTTCGATGCGGGCTTCGACCGGCGTGGTCATGGCGATTTTGTGTCGCGAGATGTAGCGGAAGAGCGGGCTGAAGAGATTATCGGCACCGTCGAAATAATTGCCGCGACCAGCTGCTTGGAGCAGGATACCAGCGGGTAAGGTTTTAACTTCGTTGCTATCTGGCGGGGTCGGGGGGAAAGCGGCTTGGGCGGACATGGCAAGAGGGAGGGTGCAGAGGCTAATAATTAGGCTAAGTTTAAGCATACCGCAGCGAAAACCAAATTTGCGCCAAAAGCAACTGGCGCTGTCCTCTGAAAAATCCCCTTGAAGCTGGGCCCACGATGCGCGCATCTTCTGGGCATGGTTTCTGCCGATTATCTCCCTTTACTTATTCAAGTAGCGCTCGCCGCGGTCATTACCGTGGGGGTGGTCATGGCTAGCCAATTAATCGGGCAACGCTTTCGGCCGAACGCGATCAAGGACACTCCTTATGAGTGCGGGGTGCCGAGTGATGGCAGTACGCATACGCGCTTCGCGGTTAAATTTTACGTCACCGCGATGCTGTTTCTCTTATTTGATATCGAGGTCGTTTTTCTGATTCCTTGGACTTTTGTCTACCGGGATTTCCTCGCTAACGATATTGCGATTCTTTCCCCCATGCTTTTCTTTTTGGGCGTCCTCGTCTTGGGCTTATTTTATGAGTTCAAGAAGGGTGCGCTGAATTGGGAAAAATAGCTCTGCGCACGGCAAAATTAAACCATGCGGTTAGATCGATATATTTCGCGGGGTCGGATTCTTGATCTCGGAAGCGCGGATATGGAGGGGGCCCTGGTTGAATTGCTCAATCTTACGGTGGAGCGTTTTCCTGATTTGCATCGAGATAGTCTCTTGAAGGGCTTGCTGCGGCGGGAAAGTACGATGACCACTTACCTTGGCCTCGGGGTAGCCATGCCGCACGTACGGGTCAAGATGGGCCGGCGCTACGTGCTGGCGGTCGGGCGGAGTCATTATGGGATCCGCTACGATGGGGCGATGGAGAATGAGCCCGTGCGGCTCGTCTTCATGTTGATTGCGGATGAGAAAGCCCGTGATTATCTGCAAGTACTAGCCGCGTTGGCGCGCTTGTTGAAGGAGCAGGATTTCGTCGATAGTCTGGTGCAGGCCCCAGATCTTGAAACTCTCTACGATCGTCTTTTTATCGGGTTTGGCGGCATTGCGGCCAAGGCGGTAGCCGCTCCGCAAAGTCGCGTAAATCGAGTGGTCCTGCGCGAAGCGGAAAAAATCGCGCGCGGCAGTGGTTGCACTGGCTTGATGGTTTTCGGCGATACCTTTACGGGAAATTTTGAATCGCCGGCCTGGAAAACTTCGCTGAAAACAATTCTCGTCACCCGCAGCTTAACTGATGCGGAGGATCACCCCGCCAAATTTACTGAGACCATTCAGGTGCGCTCCTTTTCAAATCAGCGCATGGCTCAATTGCGCAGCGCGGTGCTCGTTGGTCTCACGCGTGGACTGATCGTATTTAACGATCGGATTTGCTGTGTGGGTGGGATGGCCGGCAGTAATCAGTTTGATACCATTGTGGTCGTCGACGTAGAGAAAGAATTTCAAACCTTGCTGACGGGGCAGGCTGATTTGTTACCAGGGGACGTGAAGCCAGAAGTGCTGGAGCGGGTCATCGCGGTAGCCACTGAATTAGCGGTTGAAGGCCGCGAGGGCCGGCCGGTCGGCTGTCTGTTTGTGGTGGGGGATAGTGAAAAAGTTGATAAATTGACCAAGCCGCTCGTGCTTAATCCATTTTATGGCTATAAGGAAGAGGATCGGAATATTCTTAATCCTTTCATGGACGAAACCATCAAGGAATTTTCCTCCATCGATGGTGCTTTTGTCATTAGGGGTGACGGGGTGGTGGAATCGGCTGGCTCACTTATTCAAGCAGCGGACTATAATCACAATTTGCCGAGCGGACTGGGTTCACGTCATGCCGCCGCCGCCGCTATTTCCGTAGCTACCGATTGCATTGCCCTCGTGGTTTCTTCCAGTTCGGGGCAGGTTACTTTATTCCGCCGTGGGGTTATGATGGCGTTGACCGAAAAGCGAGTCAGCGCCTAACGCTGAGCGCGGGGGTTCGGCTAGTTTCAAATTTACGCTTCGGGGTCTGAGCGGGTTTTCCGTAAACTTTTCGCTGACAGTTTTTTAGCTACTAGCGTGAGCGTTATCTGGCGGGCTTCAGGCCGAACTTTTGGGGGTACTTCAGATTTAGGTTGCACGCTCCGAATGCACGGCTTTGCTCTCGCCCCTTACAACTCATTTAAAGCCATGCAAGAAACTGTCACCCTGGAATGCACTGAAGCCCGCAAAGAAGGTAAGCCGCCTTCTCGCTATCTCACGAAGCGTAATAAGAAGACCGTGACCGAGCGCATCGAGAAGAAGAAGTACAATCCCTTTCTCAAGCGCCACACGCTCCACAAAGAAATCAAGTAAGGCATTTTTTGCTTAAATTTTAAGGCCGGTTCCTCGCGGACCGGCCTTTTTTTGTGAGTAATCGGCGCCTAGCGTTATCGTCAGAGGTGATGGCCTCCCGCTAGGGCTCAGCACCTGTCCTGCCGTGATCAGCTAAAGGCCGGACTTAAGCGTGTGGGGCCGTATGATCCACTCTTCGGGCCCGTCGCGCCGCCCGCCAGCTATCGCGATGCTTGCGGATCCAATCGAGCAGAGCGCGTTCAAAGCCGATATCGTGACCAAGTCGTTCAGACTCGATCCACTTATGCTTTAAAATTTCTTCCCGCTCGGCGAGAAATTCTTGGTAAAGGCTCGAGTGTTTGACGAACTCGCTGCTGCCGTCATCGTTCTCTTTCGTTAAGGTCGTCATGGTCAGGCTAATTATTTTAGCGGCAAAAATAGCCGAAAGTGAGGAGCGCGATTATCTGAATTAGACCCTGCAGCGATGTCATGAGTTCCGAACGTAGATGTTTTGCCGCATTCGTGTCAATCTGCCTCCGCGTTCCTCTATGGCAGAATATTGTCCCTAAGCTGGATGAATATTCAACCGTGCGCGGGTTCGCATTTGACGGCTGGATCAAGTGGCATAGCTTTTCTTTAACACCCTGTTGTGTTCGAGGTGCTCCACCAACGCTCTTTGCCTTTGCTATAATTTGGGAACCGCTGACAGGCGGGCTGATGTCAGGCCGTAAATCGGAAGACAGGAGGCCCGTCGGGTGGTGCCCACCTTTAACTTAAAAAGGACATGAGCTCCGGAGTATACGGCACGAATGGAGTGTTATTTTTTAAAACCCACCCACTATGGAAAGACTACCCTACTATCAACTGTTACACATTTTCTCCCTGCTCGTGCTGACGGCGCACACTTTCATGGCATTTGGGAACCCTGATCCCGCCAACCGCAAGCGTACGTTAATGGTTACCGGTATCGCTGCTTTACTGATGTTCGTCAGCGGTTTTGGGATGCTAACCATCCAGAAAATTCCCTTCGCGACGGGCTGGGTGCTGGTAAAATTCGTTTGCTGGCTGGGCTTAGCTTCTTTGGGCGGCATCGTCTACCGGAAGGCTCACTTGCGCGGCGCGCTAAGTCTCGCGGCACTTTTGCTCCTGCTTGTGGCGGTGGTGATGGTCTATCTTCGTCCGTTCTGAGGATAGCCCGCAGCCATCAGCGCGTTAGTTGATGGCTTAACTCCACCGCAAATCAGTTTTATTGATCGGCAATTGTCTGATGCGGTGCCCGGTGGTGGTAAAGATGGCCTTACAGATTGCCGGCCGCACGGCGGGGTCGACGGGCTCACCTAGCCCGGTCGGAGGATTTTCGCTCTGGATGAAATTCACCGACATCGCGGGAATTTCCGTCGAGTGCAGTCGGGGGTAATCATTAAAAATTACTCTGCATGATGCGACCGCGGTCATGGGTTATTTCCTGCAACCAAGCCGTGCTGATACCATCGATAACAGAGCCCTGCACTCGGTTTTCCGCGCCGCTTAAATTTTAAATTGGGCCCACCTCAACGGCGGCGGTTACTTGGCGCACGGTGAGCGTGTCGTCGACCGCCTCGGTTTAAGATACGGCGCGATTAACTTTAAGATTATCGGTCAGCATAACCATATGATTAGAACGGGAATCTTACGGCACAGCTAAATTAGTCAGCGCGACTGGCTGCGTTGCTGGACCCAGTCGCTAATGGCGGCGTGATTATTACCGTGACGCCAGATGAGGCTCAGAAATTCTGCGGGTTGAATATCGTGTTGTTGAAAAAATGCGCGATCCCCGCCACAGGCATACATCATCGAGGTCGGTAATTCGCCACGCAGCTTAGCGTGGGCTTTGGGAATGAGTCGCGCCAACCAAGGCAGCCCCGCGATGAGAATCGATTTTCCCGGTAGCTCATTTTCATCAATAAAATTACCGGTCGATTTTCCGCCTTGAACGTTGAGGAAGTAATCGCGGCGAATCAGCTCGATACTCAGGGCAATGTCCCAACCGGGCTCGCCCCCATTTAACTCATCTTCGGCATAGTCATACAAATTTTGGGCCGTCCAGCCGTTGGCGGCTAGAAAAGCTTTTTCCTCCGCCGTAAAATAAGTCTCGGCCCCGCGCTGACCGGCGGCGCACAGTTTAACGGCCTGGCGATAAAGTCGGTGTAATTGCTCCGTGAAATTGTAGTGCTTCATGCTTTTAATGATTAAAATTAATCAGGGCTGCGGCGTAAGTAAGGCGTGGTCTGAGTCAAGGCACGGTGAAATCGATCAAGCGTTTCTGCCGATCTACTTTGTCCACGACGACTTGGACTTTGTGGCCGAGCTCGAATTTTCGTTTGCTCTTGCGGCCGATGAAAGCGGTGCCCGCTCCGTTGAGGACGTAAAAGTCATCTTTGAGTGAGGAGACGGGCACCATGCCGAAAGCCCCGGCTTCGGCGACTTCGATGAAAAAACCATGGTTGCGCACGTCGGTGATGATCGCGGTGAAAAGCGTCTTTTTCTTTTTTTCCGTCTCGCGCTCAAAATACTCCATAAGTTTCACCTTAACGGAATCTCGCTCGGCTTCCGTGCTGTTGATTTCGGTGAGGCTCAAATGTTCGGCGAGATTATCTACTTGGGCGATGCGGTAACTGGCGGGATTGCCGTGGCCGCCTTTATGTTTGGCGAGGTACGCATCAAAGACTCGGTGGACCACTAAGTCAGAGTAGCGACGAATGGGTGACGTGAAGTGCGTGTAATCTTTTTTATTAAGGCCGTAATGCCCGTCAGGTGAGGCGCGGTAACACGCTTTGCGCATGGAGCGCAGTAATTGGGTGCGGAGGATATAGCCTTGCGGGTGCTCCTTGAGCAGGGTCAGGAGGCGGACAACTTCCGCGCGTTGGGCTAAATTACTCACTTTGAGGCCGAAGGTGGTGAGGAACTGGCGATAGTCGTTAAGCTTCTCCTCGTCGGGGTCGTCGTGCACGCGATACAAGGAGGGGAGGTGATGCGAACGCGTCAACTGGGCCACCGCTTCATTCGCCATCAGCATAAACTCTTCGATCAACTGGTGGCTTTCATCATTATGAATCAGCTCGATGCGATCAGCGTAGCCCTCGGCATCGACGAAGATTTTGGTTTCGGGCATATCGAGATCGAGGCTGCCGCCGCGCATGCGTTCTTGGCGGAGTTTTTGACCAATGGTCCACAGCTGACGCACCCATTTTTGCAGGTCGGCGAGTTCCTGCTGTGAGAGCTCATTGAAGGCCCGTCCCGTTGCCCCCGTTTGATGGGCCGCGGGTAGGGGAAGTTGGCGGATTTTATTAAAATCGTCCTCAAACATCAGCGCGAAAGCCTGTTTGTAGGTCATGCGCTTCACGCTGCGGATAACGGTGTTCGCGAAGGCGGTTTCTTTGAGGCGACCGCTCGCGCTGAAAGTAAAGAGTGCGGCTTTGGTTAAACGATCTTGAGCCTCCACGAGCGAACATAGCCCGTTGGACAATTTCTCTGGCAGCATGGGGATAACTGTGCCGACGAGATAAGTGGAATTACCGCGATTCTGGGCTTCGCGATCCAGGGCGGTGCCGGGCTTAACATAATGGCTAACGTCGGCGATATGGACGCCGATGCGAATGTCGCCGCCCTCGAGATATTCGACGGAGAGCGCATCGTCAAAATCCTTGGCGTCGTCGGGGTCGATGGTGAAGGTCGGGATCGCGCGATAATCGCGGCGGCCAGTCAGATCGCCCGAGCTGACGGCGCTGGGCAGACTGGTGGCTTCGCGGGCCACCTCGGGCGGGAAGATGGGGGTGAGATTATATTTGTGGTAGATGGCGGCCAGTTCGGCGCGGGGCTCGAAAGTTTTGCCCAGTCGCTCGACAATCACGCCGTCGGGATTTTGTTGCCGATCCTTCCACTCGTTGAGTTTAACGACCACTTTGTCGCCCACCATGGCGGGAGGCTTGAGCCCGCCCTTTGTGGGATCAGCCACGATGATATTATGATTCATCCGCGGATCATCCGAAATGACGTAAAAATAAGTCGGGGCTTTTTGGAGTGATCCGGTGATCGTGGCGGCCCCGCGAGCGAGGATTTTGATCACGCGTCCGGCTTGTTCGCCCGGTTTTAAGAAATGCGGAAAATCGCGTTCTTTGGGTGAGCGAAGGCGCACAATGACGGTGTCGCCCTGTAACGCTACCCCCGTGTCTTCCCCTGATATAAAAATAGCCGGCTTGCGGGGTTCGGTTACTTTGACCTCGGGCGCCACCATCGCGGAGCCTTTTTGGCGGAAATTTATTTTTCCGGTAACCAGATCGGCCTCGCTCGGCACGCAAAGGCGATCGCCTTTAATGACCGCAATTTGCCCGGTGCGGATAAGTTCGTCCACTTGCTGGGCAAACTTGCGGCGATCCTTGGGATTGAGGCGCCACTCTTTGGCGATGGTTGCGGAAGCGGCGGGCAGGTAGCCGCGGCGTTTAAGATGGGAGAGAAGACGGTCAGAATAACTCATGAGGCAGGACTACGGGGGCCAGTGGAATTTACCCCGGCGTAACGATCCCCATAATTTTCTGGTGGAACCATGCGGGTTGGCCGGTAGGGTGGCAATATGCGAATTGTTCATGCGACGAGTGAATTGTTTCCCTATATAAAAACGGGGGGATTGGCGGACGCCGTAGCGGCGTTGACGGGAGCCCTCGCGGATCGCGGCCATGAGTTGGCGGTTTTTCTGCCTGGCTATCGGACGGTACGCGCTGGTCCGCATGTGGCCGAGGCTCAATCCAGTCACCAATTTAAGGTGGAAATGGGGGATACTTTTTTAAGTGGAGAGGTTTATACGCTTAAACCACGCGCGGGTCTGACGCTTTACTTGATTTGCCGCGAAGAATTTTTCGACCGCCAACGGCCTTACGGGACCGGGACGCGTGATTACGATGATAATGATGCCCGTTTTATTTTCTTTCAAAAAGCCGTCGTCGAATTGTTGCGGCTGACCGATTTTAAGGCGGATATTGTCCACTGTCATGATTGGCAAACGAGTCTGCTGCCGATTTTCTTGCGCGAGGCTGAGCGCCGCTACGAGGTTACGCTCGCGCTCAAAACTGTATTTACGATTCATAATATCGCGTACCAAGGAATTTTCCCGAGGAAGTCCTATGCGCTGACCAATCTGCCGGATGAGCTCATGAGCATCGATGGTTTGGAGTATTACGATCAAATTTGCATGTTGAAGGGAGGAATTATTTTTGCCGATCTCGTGACAACCGTCAGTCCGCGATATGCTAAAGAAATTCAAACCCCCGAATTCGGTTATGGATTGGATGGCGTCATCGCCACACGGCTCGATGATTTGCACGGTTTATTAAATGGGATCGACACCGCGGTCTGGAATCCAGCGACGGACCAATGTCTGCCCGCGCGCTACAGCGCCACCAATCTTAAGGGTAAAGCGATTTGTCGAGCTGAGCTGCTGAAGGAATTTGGTTGGAGCGCCAAATTTAAAGGACCTATTTTCGGCATGGTTTGTCGCTTTACTGCGGCTAAGGGTTTAGATCTGGTCCTCGCGGCTAAGGAATTTTTCGCGAAAGAAAATTGCCGCCTCGTCGTCTTGGGCTCTGGCGAAAAAGCCTACGAAGAGTTGTTTCAAAAGTTAGCGACGGCCTATCCCACGAAGGTGGGCATTTGCCTGCGCCATGATGAGGCCATGAGCCATTTGGTAGAGGCGGGGGCTGATTTCTTTTTAATGCCTTCGCTCTTTGAACCCTGCGGGCTTAATCAAATGTATAGTCAGGCCTATGGCACCGTGCCGATTGTGAGCAACGTGGGGGGGCTGGTGGATACCGTGACAGATTACGCCGTTAGTCCGGCTACTGGCACCGGCATTATCACGGTCGCGGCGCCGACCGAGTTCGCGGCGGCCTTGCAGCGTGCGCTCGAATTGTTTGGGCAAAAGCCGGCTTATGCCGCCGTTCAGCGTCGCGCGATGTTATGCGATTTTTCTTGGACTAAAGCCGTCGGGGCTTACGAGCAACTTTACATGGCGGCACTTTGAGCTAGGTTGGGTCATGGCTTTAACGATCGTCTGGTTTCGGCAGGATCTACGGCTGCAGGATAATCCCGCGCTCGCCGCGGCCTTGGTCGAAGGCGCTATTTTGCCCGTCTATATTTGGGATGAAGCCCGGGCTGGCCGCTGGCCGCTCGGTGGAGCGAGTCGTTGGTGGCTGCATCATTCACTGGAAAAATTGGATGAAGCGCTACGCGAGCGCGGCTCACGCTTGCTGTTAGCTAAAGGCGAGAGCGGGGCGGTTTTGCAGGATCTGCTGAAGACGACCGGGGCGACCAAAGTTTATTGGAATCGTAACTACGAGCCCGCCGCGATCGCCTGTGATAAAATCATTAAAGCTACCCTGGCGGCGGCGGGCGTGACCGCGCAGAGCTTTAATGCCGCGCTCCTGTTTGAACCGCATACTATTCAAAATAAATCGGGCCGACCGTTCCAGGTCTTTACTCCTTTTTGGAAGCATTGCCTCGCGCTTCCGGTCGAGGATCCGGTTAAGCTTCCGCGCGGAGAATTTTCCGCCCCCGCCCGCTGGCCGACTTCACTTAATTCGGCCGCGCTCGGGTTGCTGCCCACAGTCAAATGGGACGCTGGTTTGGCGGCGGCTTGGCAACCAGGGGAAGCGGCGGCGGTCCACCGGCTAAAAAAATTCACAAGTGGGGCCATTGACCAGTATGCCGACGAACGTAACCGGCCTGATCTGGCGGGGACGTCCTCGCTGTCGCCTTATCTTCATTTTGGCGAAATAGGTCCGCGGCAGATTTGGGCGGCAGTGCGCGCCCGCTCAAAAGACTCCGGGGTTTTTCCCACAAGTCGCGGGGAGCAGGTATTTCTCAGCGAAGTTGGTTGGCGTGAATTTGCGCACCATTTATTGTATCATTTTCCGCATACCCCGGAGGAACCGTTGCGGTCTGATTTCACCGCCTTCCCGTGGCGGAGTGATGCGCCGCAGCTGCAGGCCTGGCAACGCGGGCGGACCGGATACCCGATCGTCGATGCGGGGCTCCGGCAACTGTGGGCGACCGGTTGGATGCATAATCGCGTACGGATGATTGTGGCCTCATTCTTAGTGAAGCATCTGCGGATTTCATGGCGCGATGGAGCTGCTTGGTTCTGGGACACGCTCCTCGACGCTGACCTGGCCAGCAACACGCTGGGCTGGCAATGGACGGCGGGCTGTGGGGCTGATGCGGCTCCTTATTTTCGCATTTTTAATCCGATTCTCCAAGGAGTGAAGTTTGATCCAGAGGGCAGTTATGTCAGGCGTTGGGTGCCGGAGTTAAGTCGAGTGCCAACCGAGTTTCTGCATGAGCCTTGGGCCGCCCCGAGTGCAGTCTTGGCAATTGCTGGGGTTAAACTCGGGGTAGATTATCCGCAACCTATAGTTAATCATGGAGAAGCGCGAGTTGAGGCGCTGGCGGCATTGCAAGCGATGCGGGCGCCGCAGATTTAAAGATTCCTTAAATCAGGGCTTTTCAAACCAAGCGCGAAAAGTATGTTGGCCCGTCTATATGCAGAGAACCTTCATCATTTTAAAGCCGGA
This sequence comes from Opitutia bacterium Tous-C10FEB, assembly GCA_002304425.1. Lineage (GTDB taxonomy): Bacteria > Verrucomicrobiota > Verrucomicrobiia > Opitutales > Opitutaceae > Lacunisphaera. The sequence goes on along the minus strand of NEUY01000004.1, from coordinate 19,768 downwards.
CTGCATGGCCCAACGCCATGCCGGTAATGTGCTTAATCGCTTTGAACATGCCGGCTTCACCGTAGTCGGGTGCAAGATGGCCCGCCTGACGCCGGCCCTGTTGCGCACGCATTATGCCCATGTCGCGGATAAGCCTTTCTATCCTGAGATCGAGCAATTCATGAGTTCACGAGCGGTCATTATGTTGGCGCTCGAAGGCGATGGAATCGTGCAGAAAGTGCGCGATTTGCTTGGGCCGACCGATTCCCGCAAGGCCGCGAAGGGCACCATCCGCGGTGATTTTGGCACCGAGATGATGAAAAATGTTTGTCATGCTTCCGATACCGATGAGAACGCCCAAGCGGAATTGGCGCGTTTCTTTAAGGCGGACGAGCTCTTCAACGCCTAATTATACTGCGCACTTGACGCCCGCAGGTCGGGTGCGCTTTTCTGCTTTTTCAGATTTTTGGCCTTATCGTCTAGCGGCTAGGACAGCGGATTCTCAATTCGTTAACCGGGGTTCGATTCCCCGTAAGGCTACCAATTTCAGCGGGTGAATTTTGTGCCGAAGCGGCTCCGGTCAATTTTGACTTTAGTCCGTCGGTGGCGCCAGCAGCGCGCGGGGCGGGGTTAATTCGTTGCGCTGAGAAACCGTGCGCAACGCGGCGACTGCCGCGACCAGATCGCGAATCTCGGTTTTAGTCATGACGAGCGCCGCAATTTCCGGCATCGCTGAGGGGGCTGAAAAGAGACTTTGGATATCTGCTTGGGCAATTTCCACTGGATCGGTCGCGCTCGTCCGCAGGCGCACAATCTTTTCATTGCGCTCGCTAATGGTGCCAACCAACACCGCGCCGTTCTTTTTCGTGATGGTAGCAATTTCAAACCCAACGGCGAATTTGGCGCTAGGCTTGAGGATGGACTGCAATATGTACGCTCGTGATTCACGGCCACCGATGCCGGCGAGATTTGGCCCGGCTTCGCCACCGGGCTCATCACTATCGCGATGGCAGCGACTGCACTGCATGACGGGGTGATTATTGAAAAGCTCGCGACCAGCTTTGGCGTCACCGCCTTCAAGGGTGATACGGAAAGCCGCGAGTGGATCGGGATCCTGGGCGAGTAAGGCCGCGCGTGCGAGTAAGGCTTGTTTGACTCGTGAATCAGGGCGAAGGGTGGCCGCCTCCACCAGTTCAAGCTGGGCACTGGGCTCGATTTGACCGGTGGCCAATCGATCGAGCTGAAGGAGAAGGACATCGTCGGCTTCCGCTTGCGGCGCTGTGCCCAGAGCTTTAAATGCCGCGCGTTTTTCTAGGACCGTGCCGTTGGCTAGTAGTTTAACCAAAATTGCGATCGCAGTTTTTGGCGCCAATTGAATGGAAAGGGGCAGGGCGGTTAGGCGTAGTTCGGGTTCCTTTGCCATGAGAGCCACCTCAATGGCGGAACCGAGTTGCGCTGCGCCCAGTTGATGGAGAGCTCGCAGGGCGGCGACGCGTACGTCCAGCGGTTCGGCGGCATTAGCGACCAACGCCAGCAAGTTGCCGGAAGCCGAGGCAAGTTTCAGCTTAACCAGCGCGGTGATGGTAGCTGATTTGACTGACTCGGGGCTGGCGTCGGTTAGCAAACTGGCGAGGTGAGGTTCAAGGGCGGCGATGATCGCTGAAGTCGGTCGATTTTTTTCCGGGAGCGGCCGATAAATTCCGACCAGACGGTCGCGAGCTGGCGGCTTGGACCAGAGAGTGAGCAAGGTAAGGGCTTCAGCCCGGAGTTTAGCGGGCGCGTCGGCGCGTACCGCGTAGCTGGCCAGCGCCGCCGCGTCGGCGGAAGTGCCGAGGCGGAAATGGGCGTTGAGGGCGCGGAGCATGGTGGCCTCGTTGGCTACCGGCTTTCCGCTGAGCGCAGCGAGTGCGGCCAACGCGGTCGGGATGGGCTCATCGTTGATCGCCAACGCAGCTTCGCGAATAATAAGTGGGTCGGAGTCAGTGAGAAATTCCGCAATGGCGGAACTTTTCAGACGGCGCAACGCCAAGACGGCGCCGAGTCGGACCGCCCGCGAATCATCTTTCGCACTTGCTGCCAGTTGCGTCGGAGTAGCGCAACCAACCAAACCTAGCACGAGTGCGTGACGGAGATAAGCATCAGCGTCGTTATTGATGCGCACCGCGGCGATGAGTGCGGATGTAGCGTCTGTATGATGCATTTTACCGAGTGATTGCGCGGCAAAGAACTTTACTCGAGCTGAAGGGTCATTGAGCGACGCCACCAGCCCGTTGGCTATAGGAGTGTCATGGTAATCACCAAGCAGTTTGGCGGCCTGAGCGCGCACTTCATCATCATCTGATTGCAGCAGCGGGCGAAGTGCGGTGAGAGCCCCGGGGAATTTTGACGCCAGCTGACCCAAGCCCCAGACCGCGTGGCGGCGGGCGAGGGGATGGCTAGCGGGATTAGTGGCGACGCCGTTGAAAATCTGAATGCCCTTAGCTCCGGATTCGGCCAGCGTAAATTGGGCTTCGAGCCGGACGCGCCAGTCGGGATGGGTCAGCAGCTCAGCAAGTTCTTGGCTCGTTTTCTTGGAGTAGTCGGACGCGATGAGTTGTTGCGTAGATTTTACGATCGGATCGTTGACGTGGGTGGGATCAAAAATGGCGTAGATGCGGCCCCGTTTAGATTTCGGCCAGCCCTCTGCCCAATCTGAATAATAGAGGCGGCCATCGGGACCGAAGCGAACATCCGTGGGGAGGGCGTGGGTGAGAAATGGGGCGGTCTCCTTGACGGTGTAAGAGGCGCCGGCAGGTTGCAGCTTGTAGGTATAAATGCCAGAGCGGGGAATACTGCCCTTGAAGTGCGTGATGAAAATTTGGCCAGCGTAGTCGGCGTTGAGGCCGGTGCCTGGGTAATAAGCTATCCCAGAAGGGCCGTCCTCAATATTGCAGATCGGCGGCAGCAGGTAGGCGGGTTGCGAGGGATGTCGGGGACGCCAGAGACGTTCAGCATTCCACGGTCCTGCATGACCCTGTGGTGCGAATTGATAGCCTACGCGCCAGCCGCTATCGCCATTTTCAACCACGTGCACGAGCCGCTCCTGATCACCTTGATCGCTATCGTTGTCGCCAGTGAAGAGATCGCCATTTTCCGTGAACAGCAGTGATTGGGGGTTGCGTAGCCCGGTGGCGAAAAGCTCGAGGTGCGAACCGTCGGGATAGCAGCGAAACACGGAGCCAGTGTCGGGGGCCTCAATGAGGGTGCCTTCCTGTGTGGTGACACACGCGCCGCGGTCGCCGATGCTGTAGTAGATGCGGCCGTCAGGCCCAAAAATAAGACCATGCATATCGTGGCCGGTGTAATTGAAACGCACGCCGTAGCCGCGGTGCAGTTCGGTACGGGTGTCGGCCTGATTTTTGCCCGTAAAATGCCAAAGGGACGGAATGCTGGTGAACCAGATTTCACCGCGGCGCGCGAGGACCCCGGAGGCGATCCCGTCAAGGGAGGCCCGGAAATTGTCGGCGTAAACGGAAGATTTGTCGGCCACGCCGTCGCCATTGGTATCCTCAAGCAAGGTGAGGCGTTCTGATTCCTTGGAAAGTTCTTTGACGTTAGCTTCACCGAAATTTCGGCGAACGCTGGCGAGGAAGTCGGTTTGGTTACGATTGGCGAGGTCGTCTTCGAGGGACCACATGTAGTTGCGAATATCGAGTACGCTGGTGCCGTAACGATTGGTCTCCGCCACAAAAATGCGGCCCTGCTCATCAAAATTAAAGGCGACGGGATTGACCAGCATGGGCTCGGCTGCCCAGAGGGAGGCCTTCAGGCCTGGGGGGAGTTGCATCCGGGTGAGGGCTAGTTGGCCTTCGTCGGAGGCGGGGTTAACTTCCGTGACGTATTCGCGAGCCGGGCCCTTAAGTTTGCCAACAATGCCATGCAGGTCTGTTTCCATTTCCACAATCTCGTCCGCCTGGAGGCAAAGAGCCATGAACGATAGCGTGAGCAGGCCGGTCGCCATGAGCGTCAATTCACGAAAAGCGAGTCGAGGAGAATAGGAAAACATATAATTGTCTAAAAATCAGAATTTCAGAACGGAATAACGATAATAATTCGATTCTCAGCTTAACTACTACGAATAAATTTCTGCTAAATTAATTCTAATTAGCTTAAAAATATTCAGCCAGGAATCATGGCGCATCGATGATGACCGGCGATCTGCCAGAGTCAGGGCTGGACTGAGGCGAATTTTCTAGAGTTTCCCCCGCGGACTTCTCCGAGGAAGGACGAGCAGCACAAGGAGTGACGAGCGGATCGTTTGATCTCGGTAGCCGCGGTCACTCAGCCCGGCGGCTAAATACTCGTAGCGGCATTATGACTTAGCCATGGCGACCTGGAAAGGTGAGCTCGGCGATTCCTGATTTATCTAGGCCGCCGAGGCCAAGCTCAGTCAGCCGAGCGAATTGTGCTTGGGTAACTTTGGCCACCGGTAAATTTAATTGGCAGTCGACTGCGAGTTGGCAGGCGATGCCAGAGTCCTTGGCGGCATGTGACGCGGAGAAGTAGCAATCATGCGCGCGATTTTGCATGTCCTCGCCGTCGGTTTTGAGCACTTGCGAGTTAGCGCCCGTCTGGCTGAAAACTTCCCGAAGCATATCAAGATCGAGGCCGAGAGCTTGGCCCAGGCCGAGCCCCTCAGCGAGACCGGCTGTGTTGATATTCATGACCATGTTGACCAGGGCCTTGACTTGCGCGGCGCTCCCGGTCGGCCCGATATAGCGGAGGGCGGTGCTTAATTTTTCCAAGACGGGACGCACCTGATCAAACGTCGACCGATCGCCGGCGCACATGAGATAGAGCGTGCCGTTGCGCGCCTGGGGAATACTGGAGGCCATGCAGCCTTCGAGGGTAATACCCCCGAGGCGTTGGGCGCGCCGTTCAACTTCCACATGAACTTTAGGAGTGAGGGTCGCGCAGTTGACGAAAATTTTGCCTGAGGCGCCGATCAGCAATGAGTCACCCGTTTCGGCAAATACTTTTAGTTGGGCCGCATCATCGGTAACGACCGTGAAGATCAGATCGGCCGCGGCAGTGACTTCAGCCAAGGTGCGAGCGGCGCGCGCCCCGATTTCGGTGGCTAGGCTTTCGGCCAGGGGAGCATGGGCGTCATAGACCGCGGTGATCTGATAGCCGCAATCTTTGAGGCGACGAGCCATGTTCCCACCCATGCGACCGGTACCGACGAAAGCGATTTTTTGAGACATATTAGTGAGCGTAAAAAGGATTGTGCTGTTTTTCTTGTTTCAGAGTCGTGAGCGGGCCGTGGCCGCAGGCGAGGACGGTGTCAGCCTGCAGCTTCATGATCTTTTGTTTATTATTGCGGAGCTGCATATCGAAGTGAGTGGCGCTGCCACCCATGGAGCTGGCAAAGATTGCGTCGCCGACAATGGCGAGGGGCCAAGATAATCCCGTGACAAAGAATGTCGTCATGCCGGGTGAGTGGCCCCAGGTGAACAAAGTTTTTATCGCGAGCTCACCCATGTGAAAGTGGGCATTTTCTTGGAAGATTTTCGCCCCGGGCCGATCGCTGGGTTCGAGTTCGCTGGCCCACACTTCCGCGCCGCTGGCGGCTAAACGATCGAGGTCGGCGATGTGGTCGTCGTGGGTGTGAGTTAAGAAAATATAACGCAGCGTCAGATTTTCCCCCGCGATGGTATCGAGCATGGCCTGGCAGTTGGAGCCGGTGTCAAAGGCTGCGGCGAGGCGGGTCTTGCTATCCCAGACCAAGTAGCTGTTGACCGTCATGTCTTCGAATGGGGTATTAAACATGGCGAACCCCCGCTTGAAGATCGGCGGTTCGGGGTACCACTCACGGCGGGCGTGAGCGAGCAGTGCATGGCGGCCTAAATCGAGCGCCCCGGCTACGGCCAGGAGGGCAGGCTCAATAATTTCGCCAGCCTTGAGGGCGGCGAGATCGCTGGCGGTGATTTGCGCTTTTTCGACGAGCGCAGCATCGGTGAGTTTGTAGCCACGCTGCGTCTTGCTAATAACGTCGGCGAAACTGTCTTCGAGAGGAATGCGAGGCATGGGAGAATGCATTGAGTTGTTTAGCGGTTTGGCAAGTCGACTTTGGCGGGGAGGGGGTAGATTATTTTTCACCAAAAATAATTACGCAGGCTGGACTCCCGCTGCGCGAGCGGTCAAATAAGCGAACTAATTTAATCTCACCCCCATGTCACAAATCGCGCATATCGCTAATCTCTGGTCGCTCACTGGTCATCCTGCCTTGGCTCGTGAATGGTCACTCGAAAGAAAAATCAAGGCAGTCGCCGCCGCGGGCTTTGACGGCTTGACTACCGCCGTGACGCCCGAGCATCGCCGCCTCGCGGAAAAATACGGCCTCAAATATATTCTCGGATTTATCTCCACCGATCAGCCGGCTGATTTCAGCCGCTTGATCCGGGCGCAAAAAGAAAGCGGTGCCGTGCATATTAATGTGCAGTTGGATAATCACGATACTCCGCCCGCCTTGGCGACGCGCCACTGGCTGCAGTTGGTGCGGGCCGCGGAGAAAATCGGCGGCGTCGTCCTTTCGCTGGAAATTCACCGTGATTGCTGCACCGAGACGCCCGAGAAAACCTACGAGATTGCCGATCGCTATCACCGCGCGACGGGCGAATTGATTAAAATGAATTTTGATTTCTCGCACTTGGCGGCGGTTAAACATTTGCATCCGGGTAATTATATTGAGCGCCTGCTCGATCATCCGGCTTTGCTGCAGAATAGTGAGCAGGTCCATTTCCGTCCTTTTAACGGCCACCACGCGCAGGTGGCAGTTACTCACCGCGGGGTCCTGACGCCTGAAGTTAAAAGCTATCTCATTTTTGTGGAAGCACTGATGAAATTATGGAAGCGGGCTCGCTCTAATAAAAACAAGACGATGTACGCTTGTCCTGAAATGGGGCCGTACTTTGCGGGCGGAGGCGGCTACAATATCACGGGCTTACCGCCAGCTTGGCCAGACGCCGTGGTCCTGCGACAAGCTTTGGCCCGCGCTTGGCAGCGGACTTGAGCACGCGGGGCATGCTCTCATGTAATGGAGGCCGCCCGTCACGACCATCGCATAAATTTAGCTGGGCCTCTTGATTGTTAACCTACCGCTGATGCCCGCCTCGAATTCTATTCAACGCGTCGCGGTGGTCGGCACTGGCCTCATTGGCTCTAGTTGGACCGCGTTTTTTCTGGCCCATGGTTTGGACGTAGTCGCGACTGATCCCGCACCGAATGCGGAGCGCGATTTGCGCGTTTATGTGGATCGGGTCTGGCCGCTGCTGGTCACGTTGGGTCTGGCGCCCGGTGCTGATCGCGGGCGGTTGCGTTTTGACGCCGATTTGCCGACGGCGCTAACCGGCGTTGATTTTGTGCAGGAGAATGGTCCAGAAAGAGCCGACTTTAAAATTAAACTATTTGCGGAAATGGATGCGGTATTGCCGAGTACTGTGATCTTAGCGTCCAGCTCCTCGAGCTTGGCGATGAGCGTGATGCAGAGCGAGTGCCGCCATCCCGAACGCTGTGTCTTGGGGCATCCCTTTAATCCACCGCATTTAATTCCGTTGGTGGAAATCGTCGGCGGGCAGAAAACATCGCCCGCCACGATCATTGCGGCTGAGCAATTTTATACGCGACTCGGTAAGCGTACAATTCGCCTAAATAAGGAAATTCCCGGTCATGTGGCCAATCGGCTCCAAGCGGCGCTCTGGCGGGAGGCGGTGCATTTAGTCGCTGAGGGAGTCGTGAGTGTCGCGGATGTGGATGCCGCGGTGAGTGAAGGACCGGGTTTAAGATGGAGCGCGCTCGGACCTAATTTAATTTTCCATCTGGGGGGTGGTCAGGGTGGGATGACTCATTTTATGCATCATCTTGCGGGGCCCTTCGCCAAAATGTGGGCGGATCTGGGCCAACCAGAATTAACGCCCGAACTCAAAGCGGCCATTATTCAGGGAGTGCACGAGGCGGCCGCGGGCCGGTCGTTGGAAGATTTGGAGAAAGCGCGCGACCAAGCAATTCTGAGCGTGCTCGCGCAGCGGGCCAAACCCGCTGTGTGATGCGGCGGTTGACCCATCAGTTCACAAAGACTGGGGCCAGGATCATTTCTGAATCGACGCTGAGAGGAGAATTAACAAATTGGATCGGTCGCTCTCATTTTACTCCATGAAAATAAATCGTCTGCTGGTTGCTCTGTCGTTGGCCCTCATTTCCCATCATCAGCTGCAGGCTGATTTCCATGACCATATTGGTCTGCAGCTCTGGAGCTTGCGGGCTACTGCGCTGACGAAGGGATTGCCGGCCTCGCTGGATTTAGCGAAAAAGTGGGGCTTAGTTGAACTGGAGGGCGCCCTCGTCACGCCCAACATGACGCCTGAACAGGTCCGCGCTGCGCTTGATGCGCGCGGCTTGAAGATGCCCAGCGCGCATGTGCAGTACGCCGATTTGAGCAAAGATTTAACTCCCCTAATTCGCGCCGCCCAAGTCTTGGGCGTGAATTACGTGATTTGTCCATGGATTCCCCACCTGGGCGCTTTTACTCCGAGGCAAATTGAAGCCGCCGCCAAAATATTTAATCACGCCGGCGCCGAGTTCCGCGCGGCTGGGCTTAAATTTGGTTACCATCCCCACGGTTACGAGCTGATCCCGACCGCGACCGCGGGCGAAACTTTGCTGGATGATTTGATCCGCGCGACTAATCCGGCGGACGTGTGCTACCAGATGGACGTGTTCTGGATCTATCACGGCGGGGGCGATCCCGTGAAACTTTTAAATAAATATGCTGACCGCTGGGTGTCCCTGCATGTGAAAGATATTCGTCGCGCCGCACCGTACGGTCAGCCCACCGGTCGCGCACCTGACACGGATAACGTGGCGGTTGGGTCGGGGCAAATTAACTGGCCGGCGGTAATCGGGACGGCCGAGAAGATCGGCGTGCGTTATTATTTTATCGAAGATGAGACGCCGGCTCCGTTGGAAAATATTCCCGCGAGCTTGGCCTATCTGCACCAGCTGAAGCTTTGAATAACGCGGTCAGCGATCATTATTTGCCTTCCATTATTTTTAAAACCTCAACGTTCAACCTCTCTTAACTATGGCGCGTCCAATTACTCTTTTCACCGGCCAATGGGCCGATCTACCCCTCGAGCAACTGGCCCCGTTGGCTAAAAAGCTCGGCTATGATGGGGTCGAGCTTGCTTGCTGGGGCGACCATTTCGAAGTCGATCAAGCGGGTTCGCCGGATTATCTCCGAAAAAAATGGGAACTCCTCGCGGATCATGGTCTAACTTGCTACGCTATTTCTAGTCATTTGGTTGGTCAGGCGGTGTGCGATTTGATCGATGAGCGGCATCAGGCGATTCTGCCGCCGGATGTCTGGGGTAATGGTGAGCCCGAAGGCGTTCGCCAGCGGGCGGCGAAGAAGCTAGCCCAGACCGCCAAAGCCGCGCGGGCCTTCATGAATGCCCAGCCAGGGCGCTCGGCGGCCCATCAAGCACCGGCCATCGTTAATGGGTTCACGGGATCGTCCATCTGGCATTCGATTTATGGTTTCCCGCCCACGTCGCAGGCCTATTGGGAAAAAGGCTTTCAGGATTTTGCGCAGCGCTTTGGCCCGATCCTCGAGGAATTTGAAAAACAAAATACCAATTTTGCCTTGGAGGTTCACCCCACGGAAATTGCATTCGATCTCGCGAGTGCGGAACGGGCGCTGGCGGCGGTGAAGGGGCATAAACGTTTTGGCTTTAATTATGATCCGTCGCATTTGGGCTACCAAGGCGTTGATTATGTTAAATTCATTCGAACCTTTGGTTCGCGGATTTTCCACGCGCACATGAAAGATGTGTGGTGGGGCCACGGGGATGGCTCGGTCGGCACTTTCGGCGGCCACACTAATTTTGGCGATGCGCGGCGCGCCTGGGACTTCCGCTCAATCGGACGCGGGGATATCAATTTTGAAGAAATTATCGTCGCCCTCAATGATATCGGTTACGCGGGGCCGTTGTCGGTTGAATGGGAGGATATTCGCATGGATCGTCAGCATGGCGCGGCCGAATCCTGCGCTTTTCTCCGCAAACTCGATTTTGCCCGCAGCCAGATCGCGTTTGATGCGGCCTTTGACAAAAAGAATCAATAACCCGCTGCGGCATCGCTCCGCGAAGGCGCGGGTCAGCGCTGGGCGCGGTCAGAGCAATCGTCTCGTCACTCCTTAATCTATTAGCTTATGAATCGTAAACTTCGTTTCGGCATGATCGGCGGCGGGCGCGGCGCCTTTATCGGCGCGGTGCATCGCATCGCGGCTATTCTGGATGGCCAAGCCGTTTTAGTTGCGGGAGCTTTTTCAAGCGACGCAGCGCGCTCGCGAGCCTCGGGCGAAGATTTGTTTCTGGATCCGACCCGCGTGTACGGCAGTTACCAGGAAATGGCAAAAGCGGAAGCCACTAAGCCGGCCGCTGAGCGTTTAGATTTCGTCGTGATTGTGACGCCGAACCACCAGCATTTCCCGCCGGCTAAATTATTTCTAGAAAGCGGCTTCAATGTTGTCTGCGACAAGCCAGTCACTTTCAACTTAGCGGAGGCGGTTAAACTGCGGGCGATTGTGCGCCGCACGCGCAAAGTTTTTGTGCTGACGCATAACTACACGGGCAACGCCATGGTCAAGCAGGCCCGTGAGATGGTGCGCACGGGTAAACTTGGGGCCATTCGCAAAGTGGTGGTGGAGTATCCGCAAGGTTGGCTGGCCACGCGCTTAGAAGGCAGTGGGCAAAAGCAGGCCGCCTGGCGCACCGATCCCAAGCGCAGCGGAGCCGCTGGCGCCATGGGTGATATCGGCACGCATGCCGAGAATCTCGCGCACTATATTACCGGTTTAGAAATCTCCGAACTCTGCGCCGATTTGACGGCTTTCGTCCCTGGCCGGCGACTTGATGATGACGGCAATATCTTGGTTCGTTTTAAGGGCGGCGCGAAAGGTATATTGCACGCCTCGCAAATCAGTGTCGGGGAAGAAAACAATTTAAATATCCGTATCTACGGGGAAAAAGCCGGGCTCGAATGGCAGCAAGAGCACCCGAATGAGTTACTGGTTAAATTTCCGGATCAGCCAAAGCAAACGTGGCGCCGTGGCAACGGTTACGTCGGTGACACGGCCAAGAAATTCACCCGTATTCCCGCGGGGCATCCGGAAGGCTACCTTGAGGCGTTCGCCAATATTTATCAGGAAGCCTTCCGCGCGATTCGGGCGGAGGTGGCGGGCAAAAAAATGCCCAGTGATTTAGATTTCCCGACGATCGATGATGGCGTCGAGGGCATGGCGTTCATCGACACGGTCGTGAAGAGCTCTGCCCGGGGCGCTAAGTGGCTTAAGTTTCCGCGAACTTAAGCGGCGGCTTCTCGGGAAATAGATTTACGCGTCACCGCTTTCCGCTTCGCTCACCCTATGGCAAAATGGCTTTTGGTGGATGGATTTAATCTGGCGTTCCGCGCGTTCTATGGCATGCCGGAGCTGACCCGCGCGGATGGTTTTCCGACCGGCGCTTTGCATGGTTGGGTGAAGACCATGTGGCGATTGCAGGATCAAGAAAAGCCCGACGCGATGATGGTTTTTTTCGACTTGGGCGGCTCGCAAGATCGTTTGGCGCTGCATCCGGAGTACAAGGCGCAGCGCAAAGAAATGCCGGAGCCGTTGGCGCAGCAAATTCCCGTCATCAAGGAACTGACGCGCGCGATGGGTTTGGTCGGGGTAGAACTCGACGGCGTCGAATCTGATGACTTGGTCGCGGCGCAAGCCCGGACGCTCGCGCGCGCGGGTCATGAGGTGTTGATTGTTAGCGCTGATAAGGATTTCGCGCAGTGCGTCGATGCACACATCAAACTCTTGGTGCCGCCGCCCACGGCTAATCCAAAGCTTGGCTGGCGCGTGCTCGATAGCGCAGGGGTGGTGGATAAATTTGGCGTACCGCCGGAATCGATCGCCGAATATTTGGCCCTGATCGGTGATACCTCGGATAATATTCCAGGCATTAGTGGGGTGGGGCCCAAAACAGCGCTGAAGTGGTTTACCGAATTTAAAAGCCTGGAAGGAATTATTGCGGGAGCCGCGCAGTTGAAGCCCGAGCGCTTCGGCCCTGTGGTGGCGCAAGCAGCGGACAAATTGCGCCGTAACCTTAAGTTGACCACCTTGCGGACCGAGTTGCCTTTGCCTCCGCTCACGGCGGGGGAGCCCGCGGCCGCGCAACTTTTCACTCTGTTGGCGTCGCTCGAAATGCGCGCCAGTTTGGCTGAAGCCAAACTGCGCTACACGGGCCAGCAGGAACTTTTTTGAGCCAGCGAGCGTCTGATTAATCGCCGGCCGGCCGCGGCTTTAGCTGAAGTGAGGGGGATCAAAGAGATACCCCACGCCATGTACGGTTTTCAAACAATCGAGGGTCAGGCCTTGGCGAGCGTACATACTGCGGATTTTTACGATGTACTGATCCAGCGACCGACTCTGCAAATCAGCGTGCATCCCCCAGACCGCTTGTAATAATTCCTTGCGGGTGATGACGACGCCGCGGTGCGCGCTGAGAGAGGCGAGAATGCCAATTTCCTTGCGGCCAATTTTGTGGCGAGTGCCATTGCTAAAGAGGATTTCTCCCAGCCCAGGATCAATTTGCGCGCCCAGCCAGTTAAAGGGCGCGGGCACCGGCTTCGGGGTAATCGGCGTAGCCGCTTTCACCTTGGCTTGGCGCAGTATGGCGTGAATGCGGGTGAGGAGATCGGGGTAATTTAAGGGTTTGCTCAGGCCATCTGCCGCGCCCCGTTTTATTTTTTTGAGACGCTCCTCCGCGAGGCGGTTCCCCGTAATAAAAAGTATGGGCACATTTAGACCCTGCTGCTCCAGCGCACAGTAGAGATCGCTGCCGGTGGGGTCAGGCGGCGTGAGATCGATGAGCAGGAGACTGGCGACGTTATCGTGCAGGAAGCGCTCGGCGGGAATTCCCTGCGCGTAACTTTGGACACTGAAACCCGCGCTGGTGAGTTGCTCGGTAATAATCTTGAGCAGCTCGGGTTCGTCGGCGACCACGACAATGAGAGGGCGAGATTCAGCACACATGGCGGGAACAGATATATTTTCTTCTATGATAATTGCCGGGTAAGTCAAAGGCTAGTTCCACGCTACGCCCGCTTGGAGCCGAGAGATTCCTTGTCATTCCGCGGCCGTGGCTTTCGCTGGTGTCATGAAAGTCACCCTCGGACTTCTGCAGCACGCGTGTACCGGTCACCCGGCCACTAATCTTAAAAAAACCCTCGCGCTTACCGCCCAGGCGGCGCGGGCCGGCGCCCAGATCATTTGCACGCAAGAACTTTTTCGGTCGCAGTACTTTTGCCAAAGTGAAGAGCACGCTAATTTCAAATTGGCTGAATCGATTCCGGGTCCGAGTACGGTAGCTTTTCAGCGTTTAGCTAAAAAGCATCAAGTCGTGATCGTGGCGTCGCTTTTTGAGAAACGCTCGGCTGGTCTTTATCACAATACGGCGGTGATCATCGATGCGGATGGGCGCTTACTTGGCCGTTACCGCAAGATGCATATTCCCGATGACCCGCTGTTTTATGAGAAATTTTACTTCACCCCCGGCGATACTGGTTTTCGGGCGTGGCAAACTAAGTACGGCAAGATCGGGGTGCTGATTTGCTGGGATCAATGGTATCCGGAGGCCGCTCGGCTAACGGCGTTGCAAGGGGCAGAAATTATTTTCTATCCAACTGCGATTGGTTGGCATCCGTCAGAGAAGAAGGCGCATGGCGCTGATCAGCATTCCGCTTGGGAAATCAGCCACCGTGGTCATGCGGTAGCGAATGGGTGTTACGTTGCGGCGGTTAATCGTATCGGTCGGGAAAAGCCGCTCGGCGGCGATGGACTCGAGTTTTGGGGCCAGAGTTTTGTCGCTGGCCCGAGCGGGCAGATTTTGGCGAAGGCTAAATTCGATCGCGAAGAAGTTATGCTGGTCCCGATTGATTTGGCAAAGGTTGATGCCACGCGGACGCATTGGCCTTTTTTACGTGACCGGCGCATCGATGCTTACGGCGACATTACCAAACGGTTTATCGATTAATGATGGCTGCGCAGAACACGCCGAGTGCACTTGGTTTCCGGATGCCTGCCGAGTGGGAGCCGCAAGCGGCGGTGTGGCTTTCTTGGCCACACAATCGGGCGACTTGGCCCAGTAATTTTAGACCGATCCCCGGCGCTTTCGCCGCTTTCGTTGCCGTCGTTAGTCGCTACGAGCAGGTGCGCATCAATTGTGCCGCCAGCCAGCAACCGCGCGCGCGTCAGTGCTGCGTCCAGGCTGGAGCCGATCTCACGCGGGTTACTTTCTATGATCATCCGACCAATGATGCGTGGTGTCGTGATCATGGACCAATTTTTGTGCAACACCGCACCACGGGCGAAGTGGCGGTTACGGATTGGGCCTACAATGCGTGGGGTGGGAAGTATCCGCCTTATGATCTCGATAATAAAATCCCCGCTCGCATCGCGCAGAAATTAAAACTCCGGCGTTTTCGCAACCCGCTGGTGCTGGAGGGTGGCTCCATCGACGTCAACGGGCAGGGACTGCTGCTCACGACGGAACAATGTCTGCTCAATCCGAATCGCAATCCCCACTGCACTCGCACCCAGCTCGAGAAAAATTTAAAAGACTATCTGGGGATTAATCAGGTCTTGTGGCTCGGGTCGGGGATTGAGGGAGATGATACCGATGGACACATTGATGATATCACGCGCTTTTATCAGGCCGATGGATTTGTGACGGCCATTGAGCGGAATTCTCGCTCCCCTAATTATAAAGCGCTGCAGGATAATCTCAGCCGATTGAAAAGTTTTCGCACACCGGCGGGGAAAAGATTTAAAATTGTCACGCTCCCCATGCCCAAGCCGATTGGCTTTCGCGGCCAACTCGTGCCCGCCAGTTACGCGAACTTTCTCATCATCAACGGGGCGGTCTTGGTGCCGCAATTTCGCCAACCTCGGCGCGATGCGGCGGCGTGTGCTATTTTAGGGGACTGTTTCAAGGACCGGGAAATTGTTCCGCTTGATTGTTATGATTTGATTTGGGGTCTCGGGACCTTGCATTGTCTTTCGCAACAACAGCCCGCCGACTTGGGGGCGTTGGGTAAGCACTGATCGCGATGATTAAAAAAAATATTTTATTGCTGTTGATTGGGGTCAGTGGGCTCCTCGGTGGTTGCAGTAGTATCGCGACACGGATGCAGGATCGGTACGTCGCCGTTGCGCCGCAGGAGCGCATTTTTTCGGCCACCCCAAAAATAGTTTACGAGGCGGCGCAGTTGGCGGCGAAACGCGTTGGGTTGCTGCTTGGAAGGAAATCTTTCGCAACCGGCCGGATTGAAGCGTACGCGCCGATTCGTTCGGGGGACCCAACGAGCGATGCTCGGCAGACCACGCTCAGCGTTCGTCTGGATGCCGCTGACCCAGCATCCACCCGAGTGGGCGTGTTGGTTTGGGAACACCTCCAAGGAGCTTTTCCCGGTGGGGTCAGCGAACAGGCCCTGCCTCAGCATAGCTTATATCTGATCTATTTTGCTGCCCTGGAACAGGTTTTACGCGAGAACGGTAGCTTGAAATAGGTTAAAAATCTCCAGCGTTTTCGCTTGCCGGTGAGGAAAGGATAGGGGACTTTTTCCCGCTTACGCGGTGTTCTTAGGTCAAGCCGGTGTCGCCGCAACACTCCCCCGGCTTGTTCGTTAGTCCAACCCTCAACCAATAAGGATCCGTCAGGATCCACGCCGGAAGGCAAGTGCTTTGGAGTAAGTGCCCGCCATTCCGACCACAGTCATCATGAGTTCGTTAATGCAAGACCTGCTCGCCCAGAGCTCCTTCGATAAGTTGAAGGAAGGCTCGATTGTCTCGGGCGTTATCACTGAAATCCGCGCCAACGAAGTAGTCGTCGATATCGGCGGCAAAGCTGAAGGCGTTATCTCTGCCAATGAATTTGCCGATTTGGGCGAATTACAAATTGGCTCTAGCATCGAGGTTATCCTCGAGAAACTCGAGGATCGGGAAGGTAATCCGATTCTCTCCTACGAACAGGCCCAACAGAAAAAGAATTGGGAAAATATTCTGCAGAAATGCCAAGAGGGCGCGATCGTCCCTGGCCGTGTTAAAGCTAAGGTCAAAGGTGGTCTCATCGTCTCCATCGGCGTTGATTCATTCCTGCCAGCTTCGCACATCGATATTCAGCCCCCGAAGAACCTCGATCAATATGTGGGCCAGACCTATGATTTCAAGGTCCTCAAAATCAATCACGAGCGCCAGAATATCGTGTTGTCCCGCCGCGAGCTCATCGAAGAGCAGCGCATCAACAAGCGCCGCGATCTCCTCGAGAAATTGCAACCCGGCCAGGTCCGTAAAGGTATCGTTAAGAACATCACCGATTTCGGTGCGTTCATCGATCTCGACGGTATGGATGGCTTGCTGCACATCACGGATATGAGCTGGGGCCGTATTGGCCATCCGTCTGAGATGTTGAAGCAGGGCGAAGAAATTGAGGTCATGATCATCGACATCAACCGCGAGAAAGAGCGGGTGTCCCTCGGCCTGAAGCAGACCAAAAATAATCCTTGGGATAATATCGATCACAAGTTCCCCGTGGGCTCAAAGATCCACGGTAAAGTGGTCAATCTCGTGCCCTACGGCGCCTTTATTGAACTCGAGCCGGGCGTGGAAGGCCTCGTCCATATTACCGAAATGTCTTGGACCAAGCGGATCAGCAAACCTTCCGAACTACTCAAGGTCGGTCAGGAGCTCGACGCGGTGGTTCTCGGTATTCAGAAGGAAGAGCAGAAAATCTCGCTCGGCCTCCGTCAGCTCGAGACCAACCCGTGGGATATGGTGCGCCACAACTATCCGGTGGGCGCCCGCGTCCACGGCAAGGTGCGCAATATGACCACCTACGGCGCCTTCGTCGAACTCGAGGAAGGTATCGACGGTATGGTGCATGTCTCCGACATGTCTTGGACCCGTAAGATCAACCATCCTTCCGAAATGCTCAAGAAGGGCGAAGAAGTGGATGCCATCGTGCTCGACCTCGATCCTAGCCAGCAGCGCATCAGCCTCGGCATGAAGCAGCTCGCGACCGATCCTTGGACGGATATCGATAGCTTCTTCCGCATCGGTGATGTGGTTCCTGGGGTAATCTCCAAGATCACCACCTTCGGCGCCTTCATTGAATTGAAGGACGGCATTGATGGCCTCGTGCACATTAGCCAAATTCAGGAAGAGCGCATCGATAAGGTTAAGGATGTGCTCAAGCCTGGTCAGGAAGTGCAGGCTCGGGTCATCAAGATTGATCGTGAGCAACGCCGCATTGGGCTCAGCATTAAGGCCGCGAATTACTCGGCCGAACAGCTCGCTCAGGAGACGGCGACCTACGACCAGTTCGCTAAGACTACCGGTGTCTCCGATATGACGAACCTCGGCGATATCTTCGACGAGGCTTCGAAGAAGGAATAAATATCATCCGCGGTCGCTTCGGCGTACCACGGCATAAAACTTCAAGGCGCTCGACGAAAGTCGGGCGCCTTTTTTTGCTTTTATGCTTCTGCATGAGGGCAAAGCCGTAATGCTGGCGCGGTGATTCCTTCCCTCAAGTTAAAGCCCAACGCCAATTCCCGTGTCTTGACTGGTCATCCGTGGGTGTTCGCCAACGAATGTATCGAACTATTGCCGGCCGCTCACGATGGCGCCGTGGTGGAATGTCGGGATCGCACGGGTCGTTTTATCGGCACCGGGATTTATAACAGCAAATCGCAGATTGTCTGGCGCCGGCTGAGTCGCGACCGGGTGACATTGGATGCCGCTTATCTGCGGACGGCACTGGAACGGGCCATCGCGCGGCGCGAGGGGCTGGGCGATTTCAAACGGCTGGTCTGGTCAGAATCAGATGACCTGCCCGGCGTGGTCGTCGACCAATTTGGGGATACCCTCGTGGTGCAAGTGCAGACCTTGGCGTTAGATAATTGCACGGCCTTAATCAGTGAATTGCTGACCGAGTCGGTGCAACCGACAGAAATTATTTTCCGCAATGATGCGAATATTCGCAAACTGGAAGGGTTGCCGTTGGAGGTGCACACCCGTTCCGGCGCAACCTGGGAGCCCCGTTGGGTCAAGATTGATGGGCTTGATTATTGGTTGGACCTTCAAGGTGGGCAGAAAACGGGCTTTTACCTCGATCAGCGTCTGCAACATGCGGCCGTGGCAAAATATGCGGCGGGCAAGCGAGTGCTGGATGCTTTCTGCAATCAAGGTTCGTTCGCGCTCCATTGTGCGAAGGCGGGGGCGGCGTACGTTTGCGGCTTAGATAGCGCGTTTGATGCCGTGGGTCAGGCCAAGAAAAATGCTGAGCGCAATGGACTGACCGCGGAATTTGTGGCCGCGAATGTTTTTGATTGGTTTACCGCGCAACGGGAGACCAAGCCGGTTTGGGATTTAATTGTTTTGGACCCACCGCCTTTTGCGAAATCAAAGTCTGCTCTCGATGGGGCTTTGCGGGGTTATAAAGAAATTAATTTACGAGCACTCAAAGCCTTGGCACCTGGAGGTCTCCTGGCGACTTACAGCTGTTCCCATCATATGCAGGATGCCCAGTTGCGTGAGGTCTTGGCGGAAGCTGCCGCAGACGCCAAGCGCCGCGTGCATGTGATCGAATGGTCGCATCAACCCGCCGATCATCCCGTGCTGGTGACTATGCCCGAGAGCGAATACCTGCGCGGCTATATTCTCCGCGTCGAATAACCCGGCGCGTTCGCCATCAGCGAGTCGCGTTGTCGAGATTGCGACGTGTTGTCCGCAACTGTTCCAGTTCGGCTTCGAGCATGGCCAGCCCTTGAAGGGTGGAGGGACGTTTCATGGCCTCGAGGACCGCGCGCTCGGTTTCAAGTAAGCTGACGCGACTGGCGGCCACCGCCGAAAGATGCGCGGCAGAATTGCCGCCAAAGATTGCCGCGGTTTGAGCAAGTTTAGGATTATTGAGCGCCTTATCGAGCTCACTTGATTTCACTTTTTTCCTTTCGCGGGCGATCAGTTTATCGAGCTTCGCGATCGTGACATCGATTTCACGCACGCGGTTCTTGGTTACCTGAATGGTGGGTAACTCGATGGCCGGCTCGGGTGTGAGGTGGGTTGCTGGCGAGGTGGGTGGGGTGCTCGCGGGAGTGCTGTCGCCGGCGGCCCAGAGGCTGGAGCCAAAGCTGATGCCGAGAATGAGTAAAAAAGGGCGGCCGAGATTAATATTCACAGAGGGTAACGTGCCGGCGTGGTCCAAGCCGAGCAAGAGCAGATCATCTTGGAACGGGGGCTCTCGGTTGACTTAATTTCAGGAATGCCGCGCCGAAGCGTCCGCCGATCACTAATTGGTTAGCGGCGCTGAAATGATGCGTATTTACATTGGGGAGATCATCCACATCGATCCAAGCGGCAGCCGCCACTGACGCACCGACTGTTATCTGCGCGCGCCGCACGGTGGCCATCGGGGCATAATCGCCATTGCCGGTGAGGGCGCGGGCGATGGATGAATTCACACTGCGGGCGAGCACGAAGGGCGTTGTAGAGGTCCCGTATCGGAGTCGCAGCAGGTCAATTAAGTTGCGTAGATTATCGGCGTAATGGCTCGCCAGTGGCCCATGGATCGCATCGTCAATTCCTTGATGCCAAATAATTCCACCGATGCGAATGGGGTAACCTTGCGCGCGGAGTTCAGCCAGGCGG
>NEUY01000039.1 GCA_002304425.1 Opitutia bacterium Tous-C10FEB | reverse complement strand
GTCGCGCAATAAGCCGTCCTTCAAACCGTAGATCCAACCATGGACGGTTAACTCCTGCCCACGCGCCCACGCATCTTGCACGATGGTGGTCGAAGTCAGGTTGGCCACCTGCTCAATCACATTAAATTCGCATAGCCGGGCGCTCCGCGCGGTGTCGTCCACCAAACGACAGAGGCAGCCCTCATGTTTTTCCTTCACATCCTGCACGTGGCGCAGCCAATTATCGGCCAAGCCCACCCGCTGACACCGCACCACGGCCTGAATACCACCGCAGCCATAATGACCGACCACCATGATGTGCTTTACTTTGAGTACATCGACGGCGAATTGAATGACCGAGAGGCAATTAAGATCCGTGTGCACGACCACATTAGCAATATTGCGATGAACGAAAACCTCCCCAGGTAGCAAGCCGATGATCTCGTTAGCTGGAACGCGTGAATCAGAACAGCCGATCCAGAGATATTGCGGATTCTGCTGCCGCGAGAGCTTTTTAAAAAAATCGGCGTCGCGGCCTTTAATTTCCTCTGCCCACTTTTGGTTTTGCTCGAAGAGGTGCTGGAGATCGTGCATCCGCGCATGTTTAGCAGCCGCTCAAAGTTGTCCACCTTGGAATCGCCGTCATTCGACCCACTCCGCCGCCGCCGACTGGGGGGGCCGGCGCGACGATCGCCGGCGCGATGCGGTGCCGCGGCGTCCCAGCGGCGACCTTGCGCTTACCGAGCAAACCAATCGCCAGCGTTAATGACGGGCTACGCTTACGGCAACCACCGGTGCAAATTACCTGAGGCCAGCGCCACTCGCTCATTTTTTGATCGCGTGCTCGTATCCAATTTTGCGCGCGCCGCGGCGGTGATCAACAACGGGGTATGCGAGGCGAAGGCGAGCTGACGCGCCGCTACTTTCTCCCGAAGATGATTCAGAGTGTCATACCACTCAGCGAAAGTGAGATCGGCCAATAATTGTGGATAAAGCGGCAGCCATTTTTTGAGTTCAGGCTGCAGCCAGCCACTCGCGAGCACCGCTAATCGAGGGTGCCGGTCCAGCAGCGCGGCCAAATCGGCGGCGGGTACAGGCTTTATTTTCATGGCGTGATATTCATGGCGGTGATCGATCAACCGCATTTGCACAATCAAGCGTAACCCCCGCGCGGTGAGTGCCGCGACCAGCTCGTTCACCGCCCGGGCGCGCAAGCGGTAACCGTGATAATTCGGCAAAATCCGCACGGCGCGCACCCGTGTATCAGCCGCGACCAAGGCCAATTCCTCGCGCCAATTAGCTAATGCGGGATTGATGACGGGGACAGGAATGAGACCCACTAAACCGCGCGTCGTGCGCAAAAGCTCCCGGTTGGCCGGCCCCGGTGCTGGCGCCAAGACGGCGCCGAGCGGTGAAACTAACGCCCGCTGAATCCCGTGCTGCTTTAAGTGAGTTTGTAAGGACCGCGCCGTATGCGAGTCGCAAAAAGTAAACGGCCAAGCGCCGATCCAAGTGTTAGCATCGAGATAGTTCATGGGAGGCGCAGCAAAGCAGAGGCATTATCATGCAGCAGCATCCGTTGGGTACGGGCATCCAGCCGTGAGCCGGTGATGCGGGCAAGCGCGACCCCAAAATCGCGGACCGGGGCATCCGAACCATACAGCACGCGTCGCGCCCCGAGTTGCTCGACTGCAAATTCCACGAGGCCAGCTTCGGGCGCGGCCCCCGACGTATCGATCACCACATTGAGGCAACCTTTCACCGCTAAAATACCGCGCACGCCACAACCCGTTAGGTGCGCCATAATAATTGGGACGCGTGGGAAACGCTGCGCCAGCGTCGCGACATCCTCGGGATCAGTATGGAATCGGCGTTGGTGAATATTCGTCATGCTCCAAGCGTGCTGCAAGACCACGAGCCCGTGCCGCTCCGCCGCTCGCATCACCGGCGCCATGCAGGCATCCCGCGCATTGTTGGCGATCTCCAGCTTGAGCCCTCGAAAACCCCGCGCCACACCGCGCGCCACTTCAGCTTCCACCGCACTGGCTCCGAGCAAGGGATTTAGATAACAAAAGCCGGTAACAAAATGAGGATGCGCGCGCATCACCGCCGCCGTCTCATCATTGATCAACTGCACTTGCTCCACGGTCTGCATCCGGCTGAATGCGAGCACATCACCTAAAGCGACTAAGTGCTCGATGCCGTGCGCCCGCGCCCGCCGGATCAATTGCGCCGCCCCCGCCGGACCGCGCTGGTCCTCACGGAGAATCGGATGAGTATGGACGTCGATGATGCGCATGAAATTTCAGCGGCTCAATTTAAGTGAGTCTAAGCGTGGCGCGAAGATTCCCACTGGCAAGCGGCGGTTTTATCGCCCAACGTCCGCCCGCCTCATCATGACCACCCTCCCGCAAAGCGATCGCGCGATTGAACTACTCCTCTCCACGCCCACTCCGGGAGTGATTGAGGCCGTTGCCCATCTGCCTGGTGACTTCATGATCCTTGGAGTTGGGGGTAAAATGGGCACGACCACCGCTGTCATGCTCCGCCGCGCCCTCGATGCGGCCGGCCGGAAAGAGGCCAGCGTTACGGGAGTTTCCCGCTTCAGCCGCGCCGAGGCGCGGACGGATCTAGAAGCACTCGGCGTGCGGACGCTGTCCTGTGATCTGGCCGACGCTGCCCAAGTGGCCGCTTTGCCGAGAACCCCTAATGTCTTATTTTTAGCCGGCCAAAAATTTGGCACGGCCAGCGCACCCGAACTCACTTGGATTCAGAATACCGTCGTACCCGCGCTGGTCGCCGAACATTTCCGCGCCTCCCGTCTCGTTGTTTTCTCCACCGGCTGCGTTTACCCTTTTGTGCCCACGAACGGCCCCGGCGCGAACGAACGCGAACCCGTCGCCTTCCTCGGTGAATACGCCAGCTCCTGCGTAGGCCGGGAACGCGTGTTTACCCATTTCTCTAAATTACATGGAACGCCGCAGTTAATGTTTCGCCTGAACTATGCGGTCGAACTCCGCTACGGCGTCCTCGTCGATCTGGCGCTCAAAGTTCTCCGCGGTGAAACCGTCGATGTGACCATGGGCTGGTTGAATTGTATCTGGCAAGGCGATGCCTGTGCGCGCGCCATCCAATGTTTGGCGCACACCGCGAGCCCCCCGCGTCTGCTCAACGTCACCGGCCCAGAAAAATTGAGCATCCGCGCGCTCGCTGAAGAATTTGGCCGCCAGCTCCAACGCACGCCGATCATCAGCGGGCAAGAAGCCCCCACCGCTTGGATCGCCGACGCGAGCGAATCGCTCCAGCTTTTTGGCCCGCCCCTCATGACGGTGCCGCGCATGCTTGAACTCGTCACGGCCTACGTAAAAGCGGACGGCCGCTTGCTCGGTAAACCCACGCATTTTGAAACCCGCAGCGGCCAATTCTGAGCGCCCACCCGCATGAATCTTCGCTCCCATCTTTTAGCCGGCCATGTCATCCCAGCCCACCCGCTCGCCCTCGATGCGCAGCGCCGCTTTTCGGAGAAATATCAACGCGCCCTCGCGCGTTATTATTTTGCGGCAGGCTCCGGCGGTCTGGCGGTGGGCGTGCACTCGACACAATTTGAAATTCGCGACCCCCAACATAATCTTTTCCGCCCCGTGCTCACCCTCGCGGCCGAAACGATTGCCGCCGAAAAACGCACGGCCCCACGCGACTTTGCCCTCATCGCAGGGATTTGTGGCCACACTCAAGCCGCGGCGGCCGAAGCCGAATTTGCCCGAGACCTCGGCTATGATGCTGGTCTCGTCAGCATGGCCGCCTTTCGGACGGAGCCAGAGGCGGATATCCTCACGCATGTCGCCACCATCGCAAAAATCATTCCGGTCATTGGCTTTTACCTCCAACCCGCAGTGGGCGGGCGCATCTTTAGTTATGCTTTCTGGCGTCAGTTCGCGGAGATCCCCGAGGTCGTCGCCATCAAAATGGCGCCCTTTAATCGCTACCAGACTCTCGATGTGATTCGCGCAGTGGTCGCCGCTGGGCGCACGGACATCGCTCTTTATACGGGCAATGATGACACCATCGTCACGGATTTATTGACGCCTTTTACTTTTACCCACGACGGTCGCCCCGTCACCTGTCGGATCGTCGGCGGTCTCCTCGGCCACTGGGGCGTGTGGACCCGCGCCGCGGTGGAACTTTTTCAAGCCGCCCAAGTGGCCGCCCAGCAACCGCAAATCGATGCCACTTGGCTCGCGAAAGCTGCGGCCGTTACCGATATGAACGCGGCCCTCTTTGATGCGGCCAACCGTTTTCAGGGCTGCATCCCCGGCATCTTGGAAGTATTGCGCCGCCAAGGTTTGGTGGAGTCGGTCCATTGCCTGAACCCCGCTGAAGTGCTCTCCCCCGGTCAAGCGGAAGAGCTATCTCGCGTCTGCCGCGCTTATCCCGAATTAACCGACGACGCTTTTGTGGCTAAACACCGCGCGCATTGGCTGCGGTAAACGCTCACAATCTTTATTACTTAAACCTTTTCGCCCATGACGTCATTTCCATTACCGCAATCCTGTGCAGAACTGCTCGGTCAGATGGTGGCGATCGAAACGGTTAATCCCGATTTTGGCGGACCAATGGGTGGAGAAGCGAAGCTCGCGGCCTATTTGGAAAATCTTGCGCAGCAGTGGGGCTTGGCGACTCGCCGGTGTCCGGTAGAAAATTCCGACGCGTTCAATCTTTTGATCACCTGCGAGGTGGCGCCCACCGCGGAGTGGCTGCTTTTCGAAAGCCATCTCGATACCGTGAGTATCCAGGGCATGACCGTGCCGCCGCTCCAACTCACGATCAACGGCGATAAATTACACGGCCGCGGGACGTGCGATACCAAGGGTTCAGGCGCCGCCATGCTGTGGGCGCTGCAACAATACGCCCAGCAATCCCACCGACCGCGCAACGCCGGCCTCATTTTCTCGGTAGATGAAGAAGCTGGCATGGACGGGGCGCGCGCTTTCGCCGCCGGAGAATTGAGTAAATTTAAACGGCTCCGCGGCATCATCGTGGGCGAACCGACCGAACTGCGTCCCGTCATCGCGCATCACGGCGCTCTGCGCTGGCGGAGCATCACGCGGGGCGTGGCGGCGCATTCGGCCGATCCGACCAAAGGGCGCTCGGCCATTACGGGCATGCTTCGCGTCATTGCCGCGCTCGAAGAAAAATTTATTCCCCTCGCCACTCGGACGCACCCGCTGACGGGCCGCGCTGCGGCGAGCATCAA
Organism: Opitutia bacterium Tous-C10FEB; assembly: GCA_002304425.1. Lineage (GTDB taxonomy): Bacteria > Verrucomicrobiota > Verrucomicrobiia > Opitutales > Opitutaceae > Lacunisphaera. Next base: position 10,584 of record NEUY01000039.1, on the reverse strand, counting down.
TGTGATCCGCGGCGGGAGCGCGGTGAATATCATTCCCGATTATTGCGAAATCACGTGCGACCGGCGTTTGGTGCCAGGGGAAACCACGGCGCAAGTAATCGCCGAGCGCGACGCCGCCCTCGCCGGGATTACAGTGGAGCATGACAACCAATACCTCGCGCCCCCCTTGCCGCCGGAAAGCTCGGCTAGCTTACATGCTTGGATGCAACCCGTATTGCAGGCCCAAGGTTTAAATCCCGCCGCGGTCGGCGCGCCCTACGCCACTAATGCCAGCCATTACGCCGCCGCCGGCGCCCAAGTGCTCGTCCTCGGCCCCGGCCAACTCGCGCAAGCCCACACCAAAGACGAATGGCTGGATCGCCGCGCCCTCGCTCAAGCGACCGCCCTCTACAGCGCCCTGCTCGCCTTGCCTTAGGGCAGCAAAGGCGCGGTCGTTGCTGGTCGGCGGAGTAAGATTTCGATTTAATTTTCATTCGTTTTCGATCGTCTCGCGCGTCGGTTCATTTTTATTTTAGCGCATGCCTTCACCCGTCTCGGCCTCAGTCACCCTGCGGCACGGTCGTCCCACTTTGCTCATTAATCAGGTGGCCCATACGCCCCTGATCTACGCGTTGAGCGATTGCCCCGGCGCTCGCTGGTCTTGGGAAGAAGTGCCGGCCCGCAATATCGGTCTCTTCGCCGCTCAAGGCGTTCGTCTTTTTCAACTGGATGTTTGGTTCGAGCAAATGCTCACCGCAAACAGCCCGCTGGATATTTCGCTCGCGCGCCAACAAATCGCCGGCGTGCTCGCCCAATGTCCAGAGGCTGTCGTGATGCTGCGGCTCCACGTGAATGCGCCCGCTTGGTGGTGCGCGCGCCACCCCGAGGAGTGCGTCGGCTATGCTGATGTCAGCGCCCACGAAGCGCCCGAGTGGGGACTGCGTCGCCCGCTCGGCAGCGATGGCGATCAACCCGTGCGCGCGAGTTTCGCTTCGCGCCTTTGGCACGATTGGGCTTCCGCGCATTTGCGTGACTTCTGTACTCAGCTCGCCGCCACCCCCGAGGGGAATGCCCTGTTCTGTTTGCAAATTGCGAACGGGCTCTACGGCGAGTGGCACCAATTCGGCTTTCTCCACCACGATCCTGACACCGGCGACGCCGCGACGCGTTCCTTCCGCACTTGGTTGCGCGCGCGCTACGAGACTGATGCCGGACTCGCGCGCGCCTGGCACCAGCCCACCGCTCGCCTCGAGGCCGTGCGGCCACCCGACTCCCCCGCCCGCGAACGCGCCGACTGCGGCCCCCTGCGCGATCCCCAAAAACAACAGGCGGTCATCGATTACTTTACTTGGCTCCACACGACAATGGCTGACGCGCTGCTAACCTTGGCCGCCACCGTTAAACAATCTTGGCCGCGCCCGATCGTAACGGCCGCCTTCCAAGGTTATTTTTATGGCCAATTTGGTCGCAACGCCGCGGGCAGCCACTTGGCCATGGATAAAGTCCTAGCCTCACCGCACCTCGACTGTTTTTGCTCGCCGCAATCTTATACGGAAAAAGTCCGCGCGATGGGCGGCTCGGGTCACGCCCGCGGAATTTTAGGCAGCGTGCGCCGCGCCGGCAAATTGTGGCTCGATGAAAATGATCACGGGACTTTTTTGGTGGGTTGTCCGTGGGACAAAAAATTCGAGACCACGCCCGCCGATGATATCGCCTGCCTCCGGCGCAATACGCTGCAAGCCGTACTGCGCGGCGGCGGCCAATGGTGGTATGATTTTGGCATGGTGGCCGGCACCCCCGCTTTTGCTTCCCACGGCAATGTCGGCTGGTGGGATGATCCGCGTTTAAGTCAGGAAATTGCGGCCATTCACCGCGTGGCTCAGGCGCGGCACGCTTATCCTTTCACGCGTCCTGCCGATACGCTCGTGATCCACGACCCTTGGTCCTTCTGCCACACCGTGGCCCAACGCTGGTCCTTGGAAGGTTTCAAATTTGGCGCCCAACCTCCCGTTGGGCCCAATCCATTCTCCGCGCGCGGCATGGATGGATTGCTTGAGGGACTTTATCGCTCGGGACTCGTCTTCGATGAAGCCCTCATCGGAGAACTGGCCACGATGGATCTATCGCCGTTTCGCCTGATTATTTTTGGCACCACGCCAATTTTAACAGAGGCGCAGCGCCAACTTATCACCACTCAGCTCGCTACCGGCGGACGCCATCTCGCGCTCACTGGCTACGCCGGTTGGGGCGATGGACAAAACATCGGCGCCGCGCTCGCTACTGCGCTGAGCGGCATTCCTACGACGGGGCGCGATTCCAACGTCCCCACTTCTCACCTACAACTGAATGGCGCCACGGAAGAACAAATTCTGGAGGCCCCTAAACACGTCCCCGCTTACACCGCTCCAGCCGAGCACGTGATCGGACGCTGGAGTGATGGCAGCGTGAGCGCAGCACGGCGTGAGACGGCGGCGGCAACTTGGTGGACCTTCGCCCTGGCCCCGACCGAACCGACTTTCCTCCGCGCCTTGGGGCGCTGCGCGGGCTGTCACGTGATTAACGATCACGACGATGCCACGCTGCTGGGTGATGGCCTATTGATGGTGCACACGCTGCACGGCGGCGCGCGCCAACTTCATCTGCCCGACGGACCCACGATTGCGGTCAACCTCCCGCCGCGGAGCACGACGGTATTCGACGCCGCGACGGGTGCACCTCTCTTAGCCACCGATTAAAAGCTCTCCTTCGCCTAGATTCTTTGACTGTTTTGACACGGTATCGATAGCTATTTCCCCTTCGGCAGCTTCGGGCAGATTAGCCGGTTGACAGATACACGGTGGTATTCCTTTGTATAATAATATACTCTGCGGCTGTTAGACTCCTCATCGATGCCAATCCAATTTCCTATCAGAACTTGGGCAAGTCACCCCCAGCAGCGGCGATTCAGGATTTCCCAACGCCAGGCAAACCGAGTCCGGCTACTCGGCGTCGCCCTGTTCTTGGGTGTGTCGGCTGGTTGGGCGGCGCGGGCGGCTCAGCTGGATTATAATCTACAAGTACGGCCGATTCTTTCAGACAACTGCTTTTCCTGTCACGGGCCGGACAAGGACGCCCGAAAATCTCGGTTACGCTTGGACGAGCGCGAAGTGGCAACGGCGCCCGCCAAAAGCGGCCTGATTGCGATCACGCCCGGAAAGCTGGATGCGAGCGAACTCGTTTATCGGATCACGAGCGAAGACGAGGATGAGCGCATGCCGCCAAAGGATTCGCACAAGGTGCTCAAGCCGGAGGAAATCGCATTGCTCAAACAATGGATCGCAGAGGGCGCAACCTACGCGCGCCATTGGGCGTTTGAACCAATCCGCGAAACGAAAATTCCGTCGGTCAAGAACGCGCGCTGGCCGCGTAACCCGATTGATGCGTTCGTGCTCGCCCGCCTTGAGACTGAGGGTTTGAGCCCGTCCGTGGAAGCGGAGAAGTCGACAGTGCTCCGGCGGGTCACGCTGGATCTCACCGGTTTGCCGCCCGCGCTGGGAGAAATCGATGCGTTTCTGGCCGACGCTTCGCCGAATGCTTACGAGAAGGTGGTCGATCGTCTGCTCGCTTCAAAGCATTATGGTGAGCGTATGGCGTTGGATTGGCTCGATGCCGCGCGGTATGCGGACACGAATGGCTACCAAGCCGATCGAGATCGGGACATGTACGCATGGCGCGATTGGGTTATCCGCGCCTTCAACGAGAACAAACGGTTCGACGACTTCACCGTCGAACAATTAGCGGGCGATCTTCTCCCGAATCCGACGCTCGACCAAATAATCGCCACCGGCTTCAACCGCAACCAGCCGCTCAATCTGGAGGGTGGAGTGATCGCGGAGGAATTTTTGGCGGAATATAATGCGGACCGGGTGGAGACCACCTCGACGGTCTGGCTCGGCCTGACCCTCGGCTGCGCGCGTTGCCACGATCACAAATTCGATCCTCTCACCCAAAAGGATTTCTACCGCTTCAAGGCATTCTTTCATAACGCTTCGGAACCCGGCAACGACGATCTCAAACGCCGCAAGAACGCGCCGTTCGCCAAGCTGTCGGCGCCGGAGCTTGAGGCAAAGCTGGCGGCGCTTGGCGGCGAACTCGCGGCGGCGAAACATCAGCAGGTACAGGTGTCGGTCACGCCTGGGGAATTAATGCGATGGTCCAAGCTGCTCGCAGATTCCTCGGTGAATTGGAGCACCGCCGAACCGACCGCCGTCTCCGCCGGCGCAGCCAATGCGGTGCTCGACCGGGCGGGCCAGCGGGTGCGGATCGGCGGCGGCGTGGGTCTGGGTACTTATGATGTTACCCTGACCGTGCACGTGCCGCTGGCGCGAGTAACCGCGCTCCGGCTGAAGTGCGCCCCCGACGACACTACGGCGAATCTGGTCTGGCAGGCGATTCGTGTCCGTGACGTCTCCACAAAGACGAAGGACGGCGCGTCATCGTCGCTCAAACTTTACGCGACTGAATCCGGCGACTCCCTGAGTTCAGCCATGCTGGACGATATCCTCGATACCAATGATACCACTGTCGCCACGGTGAGACTGAAGGACGCGCGGAGCGTGTCCGCTGCCTTCGAACTGGGCGCGGCCTTGACCGCGGAAAAGGCGCTCGACCTAGAAGTGGTGGTCACGCTCCGCAGCACCGATGGGGACATGATCTGGAGCGTGCAGGCCACGGATGCAGAGCCCGAGTTGCTGGCGGCTTCCGCTGTCCAGGCCGTAGCGCGCACGGCGTCGACCGAGCGGACGGCGGAGGAGCAAAAACGATTGGTGGATTCCCGGACCGCCCGTCTGCCGGAACACCGGAAGCTCACCGAACAAATCGCGGTGCTCACGCAACAGATGGAAGCGGTCGAAAAGGATATCCCTACCACGATGGTAATGGACGATTCGGTGCCGAGAAAAACGTTTGTCCTGATTCGCGGGGTTTACGACAAGCCAGGCGAAGAGGTCGCGGCTGACACGCCCGAAGTCTTACTCTCTATGCCCGAGGTCCTCCCGCGCAACCGGCTTGGCCTCGCGCGTTGGCTGACGGATCGGTCAAATCCTTTGCCGGCTCGCGTGCAGGTGAACCGTTTCTGGCAGTCGATCTTTGGTAGCGGGATCGTGGGCACGGCGGACAATTTTGGCTCACAGGGCGAGTCACCGAGCCATCCGGAACTACTCGATTGGCTGGCGGGCGAGTTCATTCGGGGCGGATGGGACGTGAAGAAAATGATGCGCCTCCTGGTCACGAGCGCCACGTATCGGCAGAGCTCCCGCCTGACGCCGACCCTCCTCGAGCGCGATCCGGAAAATCGGTTGCTGGCTCGCAGCCCGCGCTTCCGACTGCAGGCCGAGTTTGTGCGCGACCAGGCGCTAGCGGCCAGTGGCTTGCTCATCGAAAAAATCGGCGGGCCTTCCGTCAAACCGTATCATCCGCCCGGCCTTTACGAGCAGATCGGCTACGACGCCAAGGCGATTTATGCGCAGGGCAAAGGCGATGACCTTTATCGGCGCAGCCTTTACACCTATTGGAAGCGATCAATCCCGAGTCCCACGCTAACGGTTTTCGACGCGCCATTTCGTGAAACCTGCGTGATTCGGCGGCCGCGGACCAATACTCCCCTGCAGGCGCTGGTGCTGCTGAACGATCCCACCTTCGTCGAAGCCGCGCGCTTCCTAGCCCAGCGAATGTTGGAGGAGGGCGGCGAGACGATCGCGGCGAAGCTTTCGCTTGGTTTCCGCCTGGCGATGGCGCGGGAGCCGCGGGCGCCTGAGCTCGCGGTGCTGCAGTCGGCCTGGACGCGCGCGACCAGGGATTTCCAGAGTGATCCGAAAGCGACCTCCGCGTTGCTCGCGGTGGGCGACACGCGTTCGGCCGCCAACCTAGACTCCGTGCAACTTGCCGCTCTGACCGTGGTGGCCAGCTCGATCCTGAATCTCGACGAGACGATCACAAAACAATAACTGACCATGAACGACCACCCGATGCTCCACATGAACCGACGGCAATTCATCGGTCGCGCCGTGACGGGGATCGGATCCGCGGCCTTGGCCACACTGTTGAATCCGCGTCTTTTCGCCGCGCGTGGGCTGGCGAGCATGCCCGATTTTGCCCCGAAGGCGAAGCGGATCATCTGGCTCACGCAAGCGGGTGCGCCCTCCCAGCTCGATCTTTTCGACTACAAGCCGCAGTTACACATGCGGTTCAACGAAGACCTTCCGGATTCGATTCGGCAAGGCCAGCGAATCACGACGCTCACGTCCGGCCAACGGCGTTTACCCGTCGCGCCCTCGCTTTTTTCCTTCAAGCAGTATGGTCAATCGGGCCAGTGGATGAGCGAGTTGCTCCCGCATACCGCGCGGATGGCAGATGAGTTGTGCGTCATCCGGTCGCTGTACACGGAGGCGATCAATCACGATCCGGCCATGACAATGCTGCAGAGCGGCCACCAGATTTCAGGCCGACCGTCGATGGGCGCCTGGGTCTCGTATGGCCTGGGATCAGAGAACGACAACCTGCCCTCCTTTGTGGTGATGATCTCGCAACCGAGCGTGGAGACGGGGTCCCAGCCGTTGCACGAACGCATGTGGGGCACGGGCTTCATGCCCTCGAATTACCAAGGCGTGCGGTTCAGTCCTGGAAAAGATCCCGTGCTCTTTCTTTCGAACCCGGCGGGCATCACGGGCGAGCGGCGGCGTGCCATGCTCGACGATGTCGCGGCGTTGAACGAGCTGGGCTTTCAGGATTACCATGATCCCGAAACGCGGGCGCGCATCGCCCAATATGAAATGGCCTTCCGCATGCAAACAGCGGTGCCGGAGCTGGCCGACCTATCGAAGGAGCCGGCATCGGTCTTCGAGCGGTATGGACCAGAGTCGAGAAAACCGGGCACCTATGCGGCGAACTGTATTCTCGCGCGGCGCCTGGCCGAGCGCAACGTGCGCTTTATCCAGCTCTATCATCGCGGTTGGGATCAGCATCACAAGCTCCCGGAGAAAATCCGGGTCCAGTGCGCGGATACAGATCAGCCCTCCGCCGCCTTGCTCCAAGATTTGAAGGAACGGGGACTGCTTGAGGACACGTTGGTGATCTGGGGCGGGGAATTCGGTCGCACGGTCTATTCCGAAGGTGCGCTCACGAGCGAGAATTACGGCCGGGATCACCACCCGCGTTGTTTCACGGTTTGGTTGGCGGGAGCCGGGGTCAGGCCGGGGCTGAGCTTTGGCGCGACCGACGATTATTCGTACAACATCACGAAGGACCCGGTGCATATCCATGACCTCCACGCGACGGTTTTACACCTGCTCGGCATTGATCACACCCGCCTGACCTATACCCATCAAGGGCGCTCCTACCGTCTCACCGATGTGCACGGGAAAGTGGTTAAAGGCATTTTAGCGTAACCCTCAGCCGCCTCGTGATCCGTGATCACGGACGAAGGCGACGCTTCTGCCAATTAAGAAATGCATCACAAAAGCCGTCTGAGAGTCCTCGCCGCGGCGACGATCGTCCTGTCGTTGTCGATCCGAGTGGCGCACGCGAAATCGGCGCCAACAAATCAGGGCAATGCCCGCAATTTTTATATTCCGTCGGCCGTCGTCACGGTGGAGGGCCAGGCGATCCTGTTGGTCAGCGACGATTACTTGCTGCCGGTGCTCAAGAATATGGGGACCTATCGTTCAACCCCAGCCTATCGCAAGGAGTCGGTCCTGACGCCGGAATTAAACCCCTCCCCCATTATCCTATCAGTGGTAAGGCTCACTAAACACCGCCTACGTCCATCCGTTGTGCCGGTCGGCACCGCTTTTTCTTCCATCCGATCCCACGATCGAATCCGAAGAAACGAATAAGACGCCATTCCTTTGTTGCGCCAAACTTCCTTCCCTTCTCTGAGCCGTCCACCCGATCCCTTCCAACTATGTCCTTTATTTCCTCACGACTTCGTTTTCTCCTTGCCAGCGCGATCCTTGTCCTTGGGACGAAGGCGTTGCGCGCCGACGACGCGGTAAAGATGACGGTCCTCCGTTTGCCAAGCGGTCTCCGCTTCGGGCTGATCGGTGAGCGCCCTACCCATCCCGCGCCTACGTTGTTTGTGCTGCAAGGCAGCTTGGACTTGGCCCTCAAGGAGCCGATTTATACCGAAATAGGTCGGATCATGGCTCGCCATGGTTTCATCAGTGTCATGGTGGAAGCCCCCGCGCACGGCGAAGATCACCGTCCGGGCGAGCCGGCCAATGAACTGGCCGCGTGGTGCACCCGGCTCGAGCACGGTGAAGACTTTATCCGCGACTTCACGACCAAGGCCCGGGCGGTGCTCGATTATTTGGTGAAGGAAAATTACACAGATCCCACTCGCGTTGCCGCCTGCGGCACGTCCCGCGGCGGGTTTCTCGCGTTTCATCTGGCCGCCGTCGAGCCGCGGATCCGCTGCATCGGGGGGATCGCGGCGTTGTCCGATCTGACTGAATTGCGGGAATTCAAAAACACGGATCACCGGACGCAGGCCGAGGCTCTCGCCTTGAGCACGCTGGTGCCGCGCCTCGTCGGTCGTCCGGCGTGGATTGGCATCGGCAATAACGACGCTCGCGTCGGCACCGATCAGGTCATCGCTTTCTCCCGACTGTTGGTGAAAGCCTCGGTCGCAACGCAAAAGGGCGACGGCGGCGTTCCGGTTGAAGTCATCATCAATTCCTCGGCGGGCCACCACAGCCGGGTGGAAGATCACGAACTGCTCGCGACTTGGCTGCTCAAACAATTCGCGGTCAAACCGTAGGCGCAGCCTCTTGCGCTTTCCCGAACACGAACCGCCCGTGACTCCGAGGGAGATTAGCTCCGTCCGTCGCGTGGCCACACCTCTCCTCGCCAGATTCCTGCCCCACGGCACAATCGATCCCGCTAGCTACTAAAATAATATGAAATATAAAATCATCGCCGAAGGCTTCGTTTCACAACGAAAAGCCGGCACGAACACTAGTCTAGCAGCCGGCTCTCGCTGTGTGGCTACAAAGAACGGGGAGCTTATTTGCACCTTTGTCGCCCAAACGGCAACCGGCGGAAATGATTTTAAGCCGATGATTTCGCGCTCAAAAGACGGTGGTCTTACTTGGTCAGAGGCCACGCTAATCTGGCCTGAAATACAGGATAAATATTCTATTTTTGGTTCGATTAGCGCCGCACCCAGGGGGGATCTTTTTTTCTACGGCATGCGCACCCCGATCGATTTTCCGGGGGAGAAGGCTTGGTCGGAGGCTTCCAATGGACTAAAGCAAAATGAATTGGTCTGGACACGATCCTGCGATCACGGAGTGACTTGGGGCTCTTTCACTGTGATCCCCATGCCCATCCCGGGCAGCGCAGAAGCGGCGGGCGCCATGTGTCTCACGCGAAGCGGCGACATGGTCTGCTGCTACGCTGTATATAATACAGATGATCCCAATCTTGAAGTTGCCCATAATCAAGTGCTCTGCTTGGTCAGCAGGGATCAAGGTAAAAATTGGCAGCACCGCGCCATGCTGGAGTTTGAATCAAAGGATGATCTTGGGGCTGAATCATGGGTGGTTGAGCTATCCGATGGCCGGCTATTGGGAATCGGCTGGCATATTCGTGGGGATATTGCGCAAACTAATAAATACGCCTTATCATTTGATACGGGCGCTACTTGGAGCCGCACCCTATCGACTGGGGTCTTAGGTCAGTCTACAGCCCTCGCGCCATTGGCTCAGGGTCGAGCACTCTTTATCTACAATCAGCGCAAGCAGGGTGATATCGGTGTTTGGTTGGCCCTAGTCCAGCCTACGCTGGGCAGTTTAGGATTATTGCTTAACGAGCGTATCTGGGCTGCGGAAATCGCCTCCCGCGGTGACGCTACGGCGGATTTCAAGGACTGGACAAGCTATGCCTTTGGGGAGCCCTCGGTGACTCCACTGGACGATGGGACCATCTTGGTCACGCTTTGGGCGCTGCAGCCGTCCGGCAACGGCATCCGTTATGTCAAACTCCGGATCGAATAGCGCAGAGTTTGTTGAGCGGATTGCGGCGAATATTTTCTGGCCCGTGGAACGGTTCTTGGAGATCGAAAAAAATTCCGGCTGAATTTCATCGCGATCCTGGGCTTGGTCCTCGCTTGGCCCGCCGCCAGTTTCGCATAGCTCAAGATGGAGGCACTAGAAATGGTCAAAATTCACGAAAGCCATATCTAGGGCTAAACCACCTCGCTCTAGATGCTTTCAACGGGCGAATTGATCTGCGATTTCAGCCTTCATCTCGACACCGATGAGATCGAGGGCAGTTGATTGAATCTTTTGCTTGGATAGCGGCCCCGATACCGACAAATTCAGATTTCTTCACTTTCGATGCCATGGCTTCGTATGCACCGCAGTCCATGGGCGGTCAATAAATACGCTCGGCGGCTTAGGTGGCGGCTGGCGGATTGTTCTCACTTTAGGCCATTTCTGTTCTCACTTTTGTCACCTAAAAAAGCAAAAACCCCGACAACCTAATGGTTAATCGGGGCTTAGCGAAAATGGAGCGGGAGAAGAGACTCGAACTCTCGACGTCCACCTTGGCAAGGTGGTGCTCTACCAA
>NEUY01000038.1 GCA_002304425.1 Opitutia bacterium Tous-C10FEB | reverse complement strand
CAAATCTTGCACGCCGCCGCCACCCTGCTCGGCCAATCCGCTCCCGTCATCGAAAATCGCGAACTACCAACTGAAAGTTCCTTTGTGCCTTGGCGACTGCTCGCCAAAGCGGCCCCACGGCATAGCATCATGATTTGGCTCGGCGATTTTCCGCCGCGCATTGCACCTGAGGGCTGGAGCGTTTTATCGCGGCGCTACCAGACGATGGGCTTCCGGGTCGACGACCCGTGGGAGCGCGAGCTACCCAGTGACCGAGTCCTGACCACTTATGATCCGGTGGCCGGCCGGATCGTGACGCTCAACGGGGCGACAACCGCCCAACGCACCGCGCACGCGGCTTGGGGCCAACAACGCGACGACGCCTTCCGCGCTATTTTTCCGGCACCGCTGAGTCGGCTGGTGGTCGGCACGCATGAATCGCGCCTCGACGCGCTCGTACGCTTTTTTCACGCCCGCATGGCGGCGGGCAAGAAACGCTGAAGTTAAAAATCCCCTTCAGATGATCACCCACGCCCTCGTCACCGCACCCTTAGCCCTGCTTGAAGGTTATGCTTTTCACGACCCGCTCTGGTTGCTGACTCTGCTCTTGTTGCCCTTGTTAATCTGGGTGCGCGGCCGCCGCGGGGCACCAGTATTGATCGTGCCTTTTGCCGCAGCTTGGCATCGCCCTGCTTTAATTCCGACCTCCCGCTGGCCCGCCGCTCTGGCCATGCTCGGGCTCGTTCTGCTCATCATTGCGCTAGCGCGACCCCAAATCGTGGAAGACAAACGGGAAGTTAAACAGCAAGGCTACGACCTCATGCTGGCCATCGATCTTTCGGGCTCGATGTTGGCGGAAGATTACGAGCGCGATGGCGATCAGCTGAATCGCCTGCAAGCGATCAAGCCGGTGATTCAGGCATTTATTTCTCAGCGCGCGAGCGATCGCATCGGCCTCGTCGTTTTTTCTGGCCGAGCCTACACCCTGGCTCCGCTGACCTTTGATCATGACTGGCTCGCTCGCCAAATCGAGCGCCTCAAGATTGGTCTGATTGAGGACGGGACCGCCATCGGTGACGGTCTCGGCGTGGCGTTAACTCGCCTCGAACAAGCAGGCCGCGAGGACGGTACTAAACGTAAAGGGGCTTTCGTGGTGCTGCTCACGGACGGGGCCAATAATCGCGGACTCCTAACGCCAGAACAGGCGACCAACATCGCGCAGTCGCGGGGGGTGCCGGTCTACACGGTCGGGGCGGGCCGCGATGGCCTCGTGCCCATGCCCGTTTTTGACGACAGCGGTAAAAAAATTGGTTATCGTCGGGCCATATCTGATCTCGATGAAAATCAGTTGCGCACCATTGCCGAATCGACGGGGGCAAAATTTTTCCGCGCGGCGGATTCTGATACGGTTGAAAAAGCGTTCGCCGCCATCGATCGCGCCCAAAAAATTGAATTTACCGCTAAGTCCTACCTGCTCACCACGGAACTCTTTCATTGGTTTGCCATGCCCGGCGCTGCGCTGCTTTTTCTCGGGGCGCTCTTGGCCTTGCCCCCCGCTCGGCCCTTCCGCCGGAAATCATCTGCCAACGGAGTCACCGCTTGAGTTTTCATTCGCCCCATCTCCTCTGGCTGCTCGCCCCCTTGCTCCTGCTTTTTTCGTGGGAACTGGCCCGCCATACGGCGCGCGCGACCACAAATTGGCCCAACATCGCGCGCGCTTGGGCCGGAGCCTTTGAAGTTTCTCTCGGGGCCAAACACACCACCGCCGAAACTCGCCCCCGCCTCTGGCTCTGGTTTGGTTTGGCTCTTTGCCTCATTGCCTTGGCCCGACCGCAATGGGGCCTAATCGAGGAACAAGTCTTTGATCAATCGCGAGAAGTCTTGATTGCGGTCGACCTCTCTCGGTCGATGCTCGCCGCCGATGTTAAGCCTTCCCGTCTCGAGCGGAGCAAATTGCTCATTCAATCGCTGCTCGACGGCCTCAAGGGAGAGCGCGTGGGCCTCGTGCTTTTTGCCGGCACCGCGTTTTTGCAAAGTCCGCTGAGCTCTGACTATGAAATTTTGCGGGAATTCCTGCCAGCGATGAATCCAGATTATTTACCGGAAGGGGGCTCGAACTATAAAGCGATGCTGGAAACTTCCATGCAGGCCTTCGGTACTTCGACCGCTGATCGCTATCTGATCATCTTGAGCGATGGCGAAAGTACGGACGAAGATTGGAAAAGTTTAACCGATCCATTGAAACAAAAAGGTATTCGCGTCATCGGCTTAGGCGTCGGCACCACCGCCGGATCCTTCATCACCGACGCGGGAGGAAGTTTTATCAAAGATGAAAGAGGCGCCGTCGTGCTCTCGCGCTTGAACAATGCCACGTTGCAAGAATTGGCCCAAGTAACCGGTGGCGCCTACACGGATGCCAGCGCGTGGGTTGATCTCACGAGCTTACTGAAGAAAACGGTGGAAGCGGGTCGCCGAGGCGAGTTCTCGGAGAAAAATGCCGCGCGCCTCAGCGAACGCTACCAGTGGTTTCTCGCCCCCGGTGTGCTCTTGCTCCTCATCAGTTTTTGGGCGGAATTCCCCGTGCGCCCCCGGGAACGTGCCTTACCGCTCGGCTCCAGCCGCGGCCGACCGATCACGCCAGTAGCAGCGGCGTTGTTCCTGATTTTTCTAGTCACAACAACTTCGCCCTCGGCCAACGCCGCTGAAGGCGGTCAGGACACCCTCGCCCAGCCGCTCGTCACGGCCGTCGCGCGTTTAGCTGAAAATAATACTTTAACGGCGAGTGATTGCGCCGAGCTAGCACAGACCACCATCACCTACGGCCAACGGGTAAAAACTGCGCAACAACATCCGCCAGAAAATGTCGTGCGGGATGCGCTGCAAGCGGTGGCCCTTGGGGAAAAACTCGCCGAGAAGGCGGCCGACTGGCCCCACTTACGGCAGGAGTTAGAGGCGTTGCTTAAAAAAGAGGAGCCGCCGCCGGAAGATAAAAAGCCCCCAGATCAGGATAAGAAGAAACAGGATCAGCAATCCAAGCAGGAGCAAAAAAAGGACCAGCCATCGCCCCAGGATCAGCAAAAATCTGACCAGGAAAAATCGGATCAACCACCCCCAGCTGAGCCGCCGCCACCCCAAGACAAGGACGCTTTTGGCGATATGCAGGAGCCGAAAAATCAGCCGCCAGAAAAAAACCCAGCCCCGCCGCCGCCCCCACCGGGGACGCAAAAAGTCGGCGGCCAACAGGATAAAAAGCCTGACGACCAGCTTCAAAACCCGGAGCTCGCCATGCCCCTCCAGAAACTCGAGCAGGTGCGCAACCAAGATTCTCCCGCCAAGTTACAACAACTCATGCAAGGCCAACCGCAAAAACCCAAAACCAAGGGCAAGGATTGGTAATTACCATGCGCCGTATCATCGCCCAGTTTATCGCTTCCTTCGTCGCCAGCTGCTCACCGGCGATCACCGCATCGCCGGCACGTCAGCTGACGTCCGTCGGCTTGCTCATACTGCTCGCCGTCTCCAGCCACGCGCGCGCGCAATCCGTGCGCTGGGATCCGCCGGGTGGACAACTCGGCTTTAATCAGGTTTCGCAAGTCGCCCTGACCTTTGAAGACTGCGAGCCCGACGGCGACCCCCGCCTGCCTAAGGTCGATGGTCTCGCTTTTGGCCAGCCCTCCCAGAGCTCGGAAACCAGCGTGGTTAATTTTCATGTCACGAGTCGCTTCTCCCTAACCTATCCCGTTCGCCCCACCAAGCGCGCGAATATCGTCATTCCTGCTTTTGAAATTAAGACCGACAAAGGAAATCTCCGCGTAGCCGCCGCCTCGTTCAACGTCGGCGACGCCACCGTGGGTAATGCGGGCACCGGCCCGGCGCTCGATGAAGTGGCTTCGGCCAAATTGACGACGATAAAAAATAACTTCTGGGCCGGCGAAGTTTTTCCCATCACTTATAATCTCAACGTTGTTCGTCGTTACTTCCATTCTCTCGCGACCAATGTTGAATGGCCCGCAACGCCTCTGGTGGCCGAGGATTGGAGCAAGCCCGATCCGAGCGAGATGCTCATCCGCGGCGAACGGCGCGTAGTTTCCACCCAAACGACGCGCGCATATGCCAAACAAGCCGGCCGCAGTACGCTCAAGCCTGCTACGCAAATGGTTAATCTGATGGTGGGCACCACCGGCTTCGGTCTTTTCTCGCAAGCCACGGTCGAACAACGCGCCCTTCAATCCAGTCCCCAGGATATTACGATCCAAGCGCTGCCGCCGAGCCCCACCAATTTTTCCGGCGCAGTGGGCCAATTTACCTTTACCGCTAAAGTTGTGCCGACCTCCGCCGCGATCGGTGAACCCGTTACCTGGACGATCGAATTGGCTGGAACCGGCAACTGGCCCGATATTACCGGCCTACCCTCGCGGGAAGTTTCCAATGAATTTCAAGTCGTTCAGCCAAAATCTAAACGCACCATGAAAGAGGGCGCCTTGTTCGAAGGCGGACTCAGTGAGGATGTCGTGCTCGTGCCGAGCCATCCAGGATCCTATAAATTGAAGCCCGTTAATTTCACCTATTTTGATCCCCAAGCCGGCACCTATAAAACAATCTCGAGCGAACCGGTGACCTTGACGATCACCACGGGAGCGCCGGAGACCCCGGCACGCTCCAATCCGGGCGCGCCCGTCCAATTTTCACTTAGCCCGACAGCGGCGGCTACCCCCGCTCTGCCCACCGCCACGCCACCCGTGCCCCCCGAGAATCTGCCGCGTGATCCGCTCGCAGGTCCCCGCCGAGGCGGAGTGCCCTTCCGCCCTGATAACTTCTGGATCGTGGCCGCGGCTCCCGCCGTCGGCATCGTCCTGATCGCGTGGCTCATTCTCGCGGCCCTCCGTTCCCGCGCGACGGATCCGCAGCGTTATCGCCGCCAAGCTCGCGCCCAACTCGCCGCGGCTTTAGCGAAACTTCGCACCGCGCACGGCCCGCTGCCGGACAGTTCCGCCCTGCGCTCTTGGCAACAGCAAGCGGCCGCCTTGTGGGAAATACCGCACGCGGCACCCGGCACCCCACTCCTGCAGACTAGCATCGTCGCCCACGCACAGGGCGGCGCCGCGGCTCCTGATTGGGCCTCCCTCTGGATCGAAGCCGATCGGGCCTTACATAGTCGCGAACCAAGCCTGCCCGCCGACTGGTTAACCCGAGCTGAAACCGCTCTCCAAAAAGTGCGCGTGCCGGGCTGGGCGCCATTCTCACTTTTCGGCCTACGTAATTTATTACCATTTATTTTTAGCCTAACCCTGATTCTGGCGCCGCTCGCGGCTCAAGCTGACAGCGCGACTGAGGCCTATAAGCGGGGAGATTTTCCGGCCGCGGAAACCGGCTGGCGTCACACAATCACGTCCACGCCAAACGATTGGACGGCCCGCCATAACCTCGGACTCGCGCTCGGCCAACAAGACCGCTGGGCCGAAGCCACCGCCCACTGGACGAGTGCCTTTCTACTGAACTCACGCGCAGAAACCACGCGCTGGGATCTAACCCTTGGCCTACAACGCTCCGGCTTGGCTCCCGCCGAGCTCGTTAATCTCGCCCGCGGCGAGGGTCGCTCCCGCCTCGCTCGCTACGCCACTCCCGCGGAATGGCAGCTCAGCCTTATCGGCGCCGCGCTGCTGCTCGCCGCTGCCCTCAGCGGATTACTCCTGCATGGTTATCAGCGGATCGGCGCTTGGGCCAAACCCGCCGCGCTCACGGCCGGCTTATTGGCCGTGCTGCTGGCCGCTGTGGCCACGCTGAGTCTCCATACTTACGGTCCACTCGCTCATCCTGAGGCGGCTTTCGTTTGGCAGGCCTCTGTACTTCGGAGCGTTCCCACGGAAGCTGATACAACGCAGAAGATTTCCCCGCTTTCCGCTGGGTCGATTGCGGTCGCGGAAAAAACTTTTCTCGGCTGGACGAAGCTCAGCTTCCCCGGTGGACAAACCGGTTGGGTTCGCACGACTGATTTAATTTCCCTGTATCGGTAAAATCCCGCGTCAGGAACTCAGCTAGCCCGAGGCTCCTCACCGCCCAGCGGGAAGACCCAACCGCTCATCGCGTGTTAAACCATTTAGCGTCACCCGGCTGATAGTCCCACCCATCGAGTAGCGGGAAAATTTCTTCAACGGTATGAGCGATCGCATATTTACCCCGGATCGTAGCATGCATAAATTTCTCGGCGACGATGCGATCGAAAAGCCGCAACAGATCATCATAATAACCCTCTTGGTTCAGAATAATAATCGGTTTCTGTAAGGTCTCGAGATGGGCCAGGGTGAGGATTTCTAGTAACTCCTCGAGCGTACCCCACCCGCCCGGCAGCGCCAGAAACGCATCGGCGCGTGTTTCCATCAGCAGCTTGCGCTCCCGCATCGTAATAACGGAAATGAGTTCATCCGCTTCCGTGAAAGCCAGCTCCCGCTCCTTCATAAATTCAGGAATCACGCCGACCACCCGCCCGCCCCCAGCTTTGACCGACCGCGCGACCGTGCCCATCAACCCCGTCTTGCCCCCACCGTAAATCAACCCCCACTCGCGCTGGGCCATGGCCTCACCCAAAGCCGCTGCGACCGCGAAATATTTAGGGTCCACCCGATCACTCGAAGCACAATAGACACACAAGGACTTTTGCATGCCCAATTTGACACCACTCATTCATACTAATCAGCATAATTTTTTGGTCTACGGCCCGCGGACTTTCTTTTTTCGTCATGCGTACACTTTTGATGGCCAATCCTTCCGCCTAATTTAAGGTGAATGTCGTCGTGGCCAACCCACTCCCAGTCTACCGCGGCCGCCTCGCGCCCTCGCCCACCGGCCTACTCCACCTGGGCCACGCCAAAACTTTTTGGACGGCACAGGCCCGGGCGCAGGCCGCCGGGGGCCATCTCCTCTTGCGCAACGACGATCTCGATGCGGGGCGCTGTCGACCAGAGTTTGTCGCAGCCATGACCGAGGATCTTGCCTGGCTCGGCCTGCACTGGGTCGAGCCCATGATTACCCAAAGCCACCGGCGCTCGCTCTACCGCGCGGCGTTGGTCCAGTTACATGCCGGGGGCTTCATTTATCCCTGCACCCGCTCGCGGCGCGATGTCCTCGCGGCCATCAGCGCTCCCCATGACACGGACGAAACCGATGAGCCCGTTTTCCCGCCTGAATTTCGGCCCGCCGCGCCCACGCCGCGCCCACCGCTCACGGATCCCGTCACGACGAATTGGCGTTTTCGCGTGCCGGATGGCGAAGAATTAATTTTCACTGACGGCCGGAGGGGCGAACAGCGAGCCAGCGCCGGCCGCGACTTCGGTGATTTTCTCGTCTGGCGAAAAGATGACCTTCCCAGCTACCAGCTCGCGTGCGTCGTGGATGACGCCGCGCTGAACATTACCGAGGTCGTGCGGGGCGAGGACCTAAGCCAGTCCACTTTCCGCCAACTCTTAATTTACCGGGCCTTAAACTATCGCGCGCCCGCCTTTTATCACTGTCCGCTACTCACCGATGAACGCGGCGTGCGCTTAGCCAAACGCCATGACGCGCTCGCTCTGCGCACCCTACGCGCCGCTGGCCACACGGCCGCAGACCTTCGAGCCAACTGGTAATTCAGCCTCACTGCACAAAAATTATCGGCCACCTCCCGCGTTTCCTCCTGGCCGCGTAATCATTGAACCGCACGGGCCGAACGACTCCGAACGGTGAGGGCGAGCTTCCAACTGCGAGACCTGACCGGCCGATCCCGGAGCTCTCTTTGAGGGTGATGAGTTATCAGGGTGAAAAAGGCTGGAAGGATGCAGGGAGAATGGCAAAGTTCGGAATCACTCCCGTGCAACATCATCCCTTCCTTTCTCCCGCCGCCGCATCGGCCATCGCCGCCGCCCATGGCACTCCTTGCTACGTCTACGACCAGGCCTCCCTCGAGCGCCAGGCCGATGCGATGCTGGCTTTCCCGAACGCCTTTGGGCTGACCGTCCGGTTTGCCATGAAGGCCTGCCCGAACGCCTCGGTGCTTCGCCTGTTCGCCGCCAAGGGTCTCCACTTAGACGCCAGCTCGGGCTATGAAGTGCGCCGCGCGATCAAGGCCGGCGTCCCCGCCGAGCGAATTTCTCTATCCTCCCAAGAACTCCCCGTAGATTTCGCCGAACTTCTTAGCTTGGGCATTCACGTGAATGCCTGTTCGCTGCTGCAGCTAGAGCGGATCGGTCAGGCGAGGCCTGGCCAACAAGTTGGCCTGCGTTTCAATCCGGGCCGTGGCTCGGGTGGCACGGGCAAGACCAACGTCGGCGGGCCCGACTCATCCTTCGGCATCTGGCATGAATCGGCCGACCAAGCTCAGGCCATCGCGGCCCAATATAAACTCAAGGTCGTCCGCATCCACACGCACATCGGTTCTGGCAGCGATCCAGTCGTCTGGCAGGAAGTCTCCGCCGCAAGCCTCGCCCTTGTCCTACGCTTTCCCGACGTCGTCACCCTCAACCTCGGTGGGGGCTACAAGGTCGCGCGCGTCGCCACCGAAAAAGGCACGGACCCCCAGGTCGTGGGTGCGCCCGTGAAACTCGCATTCGAAAAATTTGCCGCCGAGCACGGTCGCGCGCTGCGTCTCGAAATCGAGCCGGGCACCTTCTTGGTCGCCAACGCCGGCGCAGTGCTGTGCCGCGTACAGGATGTCGTGTCCACGGGGATCCGCGAATTCCTCAAACTCGATTCCGGCATGACCGAGATCTTGCGCCCATCTTTATACGGCTCGCAGCATCCCGTGTATCTTTATCCGGCCCAGCCAACGGGGCGAACGCGGGAGTATGTGGTGGTGGGACATTGCTGCGAATCTGGCGACCTCATTAGCTGCGCGACGGGCGAGCCCGAGACCTTGGCCGCCCGAGCCTTGCCCGAAGCGGTGGCCGGCGACCTCGTTGTCATTGGTGGCGCGGGGGCCTATTGCGCGGGGATGAGCACGAAAAATTATAACTCGTTCCCCGAAGCGCCCGAAGTGCTCCTGCAAACGGGCGGGCAATTCCAGCTGATCCGTCGTCGCCAGACGCTTGAGCAGATCTTGCAGAACGAAACTAGCCCCACTGGGCTTTAAGCGTACCGCCGAGTTGCCCACGAAGAGCGACGGGGTTGGCCGGATTGAAGTCTGAAAATGAGCCGGCCAATTCGGCCGGCTTCTCACGGGCTAAGCCGGATGAGATTTCCAGACTCTGAACGAAAATTAAGAGCCAAATTCAGCTCAATCATGCGGCCTTGATTTATTAGTAGCGCGCGGCACCCTCCCCACAACCCCTTCCCCGGAAAATCCAATTTTCCCGTTCAGTTACCCCTGTTAATATATGCATATCACCCTGCTGGATTGGCTCATCGTCGCCGCGACCATCTTAGTTTGTTTCGTGCCTGCTTTATTTTTCGCCAAACGCTCCAAGAGTAGCACCTCGGAGTTTTTTGCCTCTGGCCGCTCCGTTCCGTGGTGGCTGGCTGGCTTGTCGATGGTGGCGACTACGTTTTCTTCGGATACGCCCAATTGGGTGACGGAGCAGGTGCGCAAGTATGGCGTGGCGGGCAATTGGCAGTGGTGGGCGTTTGTGCTGACCGGGGTCTCAACCGTTTTTTTCTTCGCGCGACTGTGGCGCCGATCCGGCGTGATGACGGATTTGGAATTCTACGAACATCGCTATTCCGGCCAAGAGGCCTCCGTGGTGCGGGGGTTTCGAGCGGTCTACCTAGGGCTGTTCTTTAATTGTTTTATTATGGGGATGGTCACCCTCGCTGCCTGCAAAATCGCTAACATTCTTTTTGGAATGCCCGCGTGGCAGACAATCGTGCTCTGCGGTATTCTGAATGTGGTCTTTGCCGCTCACTCGGGACTGTGGGGGGTGCTGGTGATCGATATGCTGCAATTCTTTATTAAAATGACCGCCGTCTTTGCGGCCGCTTGGTTTTCGCTGGTCGAAGTGGGCCGGCGCTTAGTGGGCGAAGCCAGCGGCTGGGCCGGCCTCAAAGCCTTAGTCGAAAAACTCTCGAGCCAGCAATTGGTGACTACCGATGGCGTCCCGACGATGTCGACGGCCAATGGAACCGGGCAGCCCATCCTCGATCTGTTGCCAAATTTCACGATGTCAGAATTGGCCCTGATGATCTTCATCATGCCCATCGCCATTGGTTGGTGGGCCAATTGGTATCCCGGCGCAGAGCCCGGGGGCGGTTCGTATATCGCCCAGCGGATGTTGGCCTCAAAGTCAGAAAAGGACTCTCTGGGCGGAACGCTGTTCTTCAATATCGCCCACTATGTCCTGCGCCCATGGCCTTGGATCATTACCGCGCTTTGTTCGATCATCGTCTACCCCGACCTGGCCTCAATCAAATTGGCCTTCCCGAACGCAGATGCCGCCATGATCGGGCATGATTCGGCTTTCCCCGCGATGCTGAAGTTTCTTCCGGTAGGCTTTGTCGGCTTGATGATCGGCGGACTGCTGGCGGCTAATTCCTCGACGATCCTGACCCACCTGAATTGGGGTTCATCTTACCTGGTGCACGATTTCTATCGGCGCTTTATTAAAAAAACTGGCACCGAAGCCCATTACGTTAACGTGGGCCGGCTTTCGACGATCTTACTTTATGTGGTGGCGGCATTGCTCAGCTTAACGATGTCCTCGGCTCAGGAAGCCTTTCAAATCTTGCTCTCAATTGGTGCGGGCACCGGCCTGATCTACATCGCTCGCTGGTTTTGGTGGCGGGTCACCGCCTGGTGCGAAATTGTGGCGATGGTGATGTCCCTGGTGACTTCGTTGGTCGTGCCTCTGGTGATGACCAAAGCGGATTTCGCCGCTGTCACAATGGTGCAGGTCGGCTTGACGACCCTCGCTTGGCTGATCACCGCCTTTGTCGGACCGCAAACAGACCAAGCCACCTTGATTGCTTTTTATCGCAAAGTGAAACCGGCGGGTCCGGGTTGGACGGCGGTACGCGCCGCCGCCGGAGTATCGGATGAAGAAGTTGCGACTGAAAATCGCAGTGGCGCCGCGTTTGTCGGTTGGATCGCGGGCTGCGCTGTTATTTGGTCATCACTTTTTGCGATCGGGAATTTTCTATACTCATCCGGTGACCCTTCGCGTTTGCGCCTGGCCTGGATGCTCACGGCTGGGTTTGTCGTGAGTAGTTATGTTTTACTTAAAGTGACGCGCCAGCTGTGGGCGGATAGTACTGCCTCACAGGCGAGGAATGAGGCGCGCTTGGAACCGTAAGCCTTCCGAATAATTTTGCATAATTTAATGACCCGCGGATGGGATTGAACTGCCGCGGGTCATTTATTTTTATGCCCCCGAGTCGTCGCAGGTCACGCTGACCCACGTCTCGTTCGTCGAACGATCACATCCAGGGGTGAGCGCCTGACCGATTCTTGACTCACGGTTTTAAATTCGTCTCGCTTCCCCTTACTCATGACGGGCAACCCCAAGCTCTTGCGACCGGCCGTGGCCCCGTTGTGGCGACAGATAAAAGATTTTTCCGGCTACGGTGGCGAAGCGACTTATCTTTGGCCGCGCTGGATTTTACTACGCGCGGTGGGCGTAGTTTTTATCATCATTTTTTCGGGGATCATTAATGAAAGCGCCGCCCTGATTGGACCCCACGGCCTCGTGCCCTTGCCGGACGTGATGGCTCAATTGCGTTCTGCCCAGCCGACGGCGTGGGAGTCCTACCTGAAAGCGCCGACCCTTTTTTGGTTTAGCTCCAGTCCCGCTATGATCCAAGCCGTCCAGTGGGGCGGCCTGTTCGCGGCGATTGCCTTACTGGCTAACGTGCTCCCGCGGCTAGCGCTTTTGGGGTGCTGGCTCAGCTTGCTGTCGTTTGCGCGTGGCTGGCTGATTTTTTCCGACCCCCAAATTGATTGGCTCATGTTGGAGGTGGCCCTGCTCTGCATTCCCTTTGCTCCCGCCGGATTTCGCCCGGGGATCGGGGCGGCGGCGCCGCCGCGCCCGTTGGTAATTTTCATGGTTCGCTGGTTGTTGTTCCGCGTGATGTTTGAATCGGGCCTCGCGAAAATCCTGAGCGGCGATCCGCACTGGGCCAATTTATCGGCCATGGATACGCTCTATGAGGTTGCCCCCTGCCCCACTATCTTGGGCTACTTCGATCATCAGCTGCCGCATTTTTGGCACGTGGGGGAGGCGATATTAACTTTTGCCGCTGAGTTAGTGGCCCCGCTCCTCGCCGTATTCGCCGGCCGGCGGGGACGCTGGTGGGCGTTCTGGCTGTGGTTGGCGCTGCAAGCGGGCATTCAGCTGACTTGTAATTTTGGTTGGCTCAACACGGCCTCGATCGCGCTCGGCCTACTCCTCTTTGATGATCAAATGCTGACCGCCGCCGCCCGTTGGTTCCGGCGACCAGCACTCGCCCAATATCTAGCCAACTCCGCGGCACCCCAAACGGGGCCCACCCCGGCGCCGGCCTGGCAGCGACACTCCCTGAGCATCGCCTTATGGGTCCATTTTTATCTATCCATTATCGCCTTTGGCCAGGCGGCCTCCATGCCGCGGAATATAGTACTGGATGCGATCTCGCGCCCCTTGAAATTTATTTTTGACGGCTTCGGCAGCGTCAACGCCTATCAACTCTACGCGCGCCTCGATCTGCAGCACGTCATCGCCGAATTTATTGGATCAAATGATGGCGGCCAGACGTGGCGGCCCTATGAATTCCGTTACTTTCCCCAACGCTTGGATCACATCAGCGGATTTATCGCGCCCCGCTTCCCCCGCTTCGAGGCCACCCTCCAAATTCAATTTGCGACCCGCGACAAGCCGACGACGCTGTATCGCTTGGTTGCCGCGCAGCTTTTGGCGCAAAATCCGCAGGTGCTCAGCCTGTTTGCAGGCAACCCCTTTCCGGATCGGCCGCCGCAGATGATTCGCGTCGCCGGCTACCAATATAAGTTTACCGATCTGACAACCTATCGCGCCACGGGGAATTTTTGGCAGCGCACTTACACTGGGGAATATCTGCCGATGATTTACCAGCGGCCGATGGGAGAAATTGGAACCGCGGATACCGCCTTCGATCAAATAGCGGCCAAGGCGTTTCACGGCAATCCCGCGGCCCAGAGCCAGCTTGGCTTCCTCTTTGTCAGCGGAGATGAAGGGGTGCCAAAAAATGGGGCCGAAGCCGCTCGCTGGTTGGGCTTGGCCGCCGCCCAAGGCGTCGCCGCCGCCCAACTTAATCTCGCGCTCATCTTAGCCCAAGGCGACGGCGTTCCCCAAGATCTCGGGCAAGCTGCGCAATGGTGTCAGCGCGCTGCTCACCAAGGCTTGGCCGCCGCCCAAGATCGATTGGGCATCATGTACGTCCAGGGCGAAGGCGTCACAAAAAATGACACCGAAGCGCTGGCCTGGTTTCTGGTGGCCGCCCAGGCCGGGCTACCGGAGGCCCAATCGCGCGCAGCTTATATTAAAGCGCGGACCAGCCTTACCCTCAGCTTAGCGGCCGAGCGCCGCGCCCAAAATCTGACCGAGGAAATCGCGGCCGCGGCAAAAAAAACCGGGCGAAAATAATTACCGCTACCGCCGCTTAATTTTATGCAACCTGCCATGAGAAAATATATCCTTCATTGCTGCGTTGGGGCGTGGCTACTGATTAGCCTCAGGGCCAACCCAGCGCCGGCGGAATCCCCTGCGCCCGAGGCGATGATCACTTTACCAAAGCTGGAAGTGAAAAGTAACGCCGTGTGCAATTATGGCATCGGTATCGTCGCCACTTGGAATAAGTCCACGCAGAGCATCGACCATGTTTATATCGAAGAGGTCAGCCCAGGTTCAACGGCAGCAGAACTAGGACTCAAACGGGGGGATGAAATCCTGAAGATTAATGGCCGCGAGGTAACGGCGATGAAAGGTGGGATGAAACGCGGCAGCGATTTATTCGAACTCCTGGTAGACCAGCCGATCGGCCGGACCATCGTCCTCGAAGTGGCGGTCCGGACCGTGCAGCGCTTCGAACTGCCCGCCAGTCTTTGATCCCCGACCGGCAGCCCCATGGGCTAGTGACTACCGTTTCGCCAAGCCGGCGGTAAAATACTTTGGGTCCCCAAAAGGTAGTTACGGTAATAAACCCAAAAAATAAGCGCGCCCAAACCAACGAGAAAGGCCGCCTCACCGAGACTGCCCGCCTGCGATCGGCTGGTGCGACGAAGGGCGTGCACCGCCCAAACCACCCCGGGCGCAATCACCAAAGCCACCAGTGATGAACCGAAGAGCACGAGCCCAATAATAAAAAATGTGCGCACCATCGCATCGTCAATCAGGCGAGCCTTGTAGGCGATGATCTCGTTACAAAGATTCAGCAGCAGCAGACAACACGGGAGCACATAAAATCGTTCGAGCGTCAGCGTCGTTTTCATGGACCCAGATTGCCCGAATTGACGACGGACCACAATTGTTACCGTGGGCTCCTTGCTTTTTTTTTAAGATTATCTTTTCTGAATCTCCACTCCGCCATGGCTACCTACATCTACGAAACCATCACTCCGGTCGAGGGCGAGGCCCCCCGCCGCTTTGAATTGGTGCAGAGCATGAAGGACGCCCCTCTGGTTCAGCATCCCGCCACTGGGGAACCGATCAAGCGGGTGATTACAGGTGGCTATGGCCTGATGGGCCTCAGCGAAAAAAAGCCCATCACCAACCCCGTGGCCGCCTGCCAGCCCGGTTGTGCTTGCCATGGCGGCGCGCGCATTCCCTCTCTTTAATCCACCATCCCATGATTAACTATCGTCAACCTGACCTCACGGAACATCCGCCTCGTAGCCTTCGCGTTCGCCTCGGCGGCTACGCGCACCTCTGCCGTTTACTCGACAAGGCCCGCGCCGTTATCGCCAATAAAGGCGGTGAATATCACTACAACTGCCCGCTCGATGCAGCTTTTTTTGGATTCACGGGTATTGATCATGCCGCGATGCTGGCCGAAATTAAGACCGGCAAGACTGACGTAGAAATGCTGGCTTGGGTCAGCGCCCAGACCAAGCAGCCGCCTCATCAGATTGCCGCCTGGTCTGCCTGGCTGGAAGTCCATGGTCCCGGCGACGCCGACGGCCATGAATGGGCCGCCAGCGTAATCAAGGGCCATAAATCAGCCCGCGATGATATTCGCACCTATGCTGATCTCTTGGATCTTGACGACTACATGAGCTTCGGCGGCGCAGCCTAATCGGGCGGCACTAACCCGCGTCGTCGAGGTTCCCCGAGTTCGAGCCACCCCCGCGGGTGGCTTTTTTATTTGAGCGATTCGCCGCCGTGCGCCGCGGGGCAACCGATCTGTGCCTTAAGGCCGACGCGGATCGATTCAGAGTTCCGTGTATTTATCCGAACGGCCGCGCGCTTTCTCGACGGGATATTTTTTCGCATTAGCAGCCATCTTGGTTTCGATGGCCGCCGCCAGATCGATGCCGCAGATATTGGCAAATTCCAGGGCATAAATCACCACATCGGCAATCTCGGCCTCAATGGCCGGACGCTTCTTGGGATCCTGCGCCACCGCTTGCGAAGCGGGCGAGTCGCTCCAGAGGAAATGCTCCATCAACTCCCCTGACTCGGCCGCCAGCGCCATGCTGAGATTTTTTGGTGAATGAAATTGCTCCCAGTCGCGCTCATGCACGAACGCTAGCACTCGGGCCCGCAATTCCGCTACGGTCGTCTTGGCATCAGTCATCGATTTCATGCACGCAGATTGGGCAAGACCCTTGCTCCCTGCAAGCACCCCCGAAGACCCGCCGGACCCTTTTCTCCCCAGCCGGCGAGCCCGCTCAGGCAGTTCCCCCCTAGAGCTTAAGCGGTGCAGGCTGATTTTAGCATAATTTCCTTATTTTTTTTGGAACAATCCGATCATCTAAAGGTTCTGACTTAAGGTGGCTCTGACCCAGCCCGACGCCAAGACACCATGACCTATTTTCCCCATCAGCCCGCCCCACGCTCGGCCCTTTCCCCGACAACTCCCGCCAAAGCACCACGCGCCGGCCTCTCTCGCGATATCCTGTGGAATCAACCCGTTTTCAAGGCACCCACCCTCGCCAATCCCCGAGTCGCATTAGATACCTTGCCCTTTACCGCCACTCGCCTCGTGCGGCGACCTGTTAAGGCCTGAAGAGTTAAGCGCACGGCTTACATGCTCTGAGCCGCTGGAGATTTTTTGCGGGTAACCCGCCTCACTGCTCTGGCACCAGCCACCAACAGCGGGCCGCGCCGCCGGCCTCAACCATGAGCCGCTCGGCCAACTCAGGCAGCACTTCGCGGATTTCTGCTTCAATTTTCCAAGGCGGATTAAGCACCAACAGCCCGCAGCCTTTCATGCGCACAGCTGAGCTTTCTCCGGCGATC
>NEUY01000037.1 GCA_002304425.1 Opitutia bacterium Tous-C10FEB | reverse complement strand
TCGGGCTGCTTTTGGCTCGGTGGTTGCAGGTCGAACCGACCACGGGGCGGCTCATCTCAACCGGCACGGCGATTTGTGGCGGCAGTGCCATTGCGGCCCTAGGTCCGGTCTTAGGCGCCCAGCCGCGCGAGCTGTCGGTCGCGTTGGGCTGTGTCTTTGTGCTCAATGCGGTGGCGCTCTTTGCTTTCCCTGCAATTGGGCATGCGCTCAATCTATCGCCTGCGCAGTTTGGTTATTGGGCGGCCATGGCGATCCATGACACCAGTTCGGTGGTGGGGGCTGCGGCCCGCTATTCACCGGAAGCTTTAGCGATCGCGGTTCCCGTGAAATTAGCTCGAGCACTCTGGATTTTACCGCTGGTTGCCGTGGCCGCTGCGCTGGTGCGCAAGCCGGGCAGCAAGGCCCAATGGCCATGGTTTATTTTCCTTTTCGTCGCGGCCTCGGCGATCGCCTCATTTATTCCCGCCGGTGCGGTGGTTTACCCTTGGTTAGTGATAGCGGCAAAGGCCGGACTAGCCGCGACCCTATTTCTCATCGGGGCGAGTTTATCGCCTAGCCTGCTCAAGACGGTGGGGTGGCGGCCTTTCGCGCACGCTATCATCCTCTGGCTGACGGTCAGCATTCTCTCACTTTGGGCCATCCGGCACTGGGGGTAGAGTAATGCCGTCTCCAAAGGTATGCCGATCAGTGGAGCTGACCCCCGCTTCCCGCTAGGAACAGAGGTGGTCGGGCCACAAAAATGCTTGCCTCGCTGGAGGCAAATGCGCCGAATGCCGCTCCAGTTTTCGCCGCTTTAGCTCAGTTGGTAGAGCGACTCATTCGTAATGAGTAGGTCGTCGGTTCAAATCCGACAAGCGGCTCCAGTTTAAATTTACGGGGTTAAGGTTTGGGATTGTTAACTATCCCTGTTTAGCGGCGAGAGCTACGACCACATCGTAGTTGAAGTGGACGAATTTATAGATCGCCTCCTCGAGTATCCGTTCTTGGTCGCTGTGGGCACCGTAGCCCTTACGGGCATCTTCGCTGTCGATCATGGGCCCGATTCCAAAACACTGGATACCGCGGGCTCGCAAGTAGGCCATATCCGTCGCGCCGGTGCTCATGATCGGGAGGGTGATGACTCCGTAGTGCCGTTTGATCATCGCCTCAATCACCTCGAAGGCATCTGTGTGCAGGCTGGAAGGCGGTGCGCCCGGCCGAGTGTGGCCTGGGGCCACTTCCACCGTGATGGCGGGATCATTGATTAGCTGCCGCATCTGCTCGAGGAAGCGTGGCATCTCCTCATCGGGCAGCGCCCGTACGTCCAGCGTGGCTTCCGTCTGCGACGGGATGACGTTCACTCGGTAGCCGCCACCGATGATATTTGGCGAAATTGAAGTGTGCAGCGTCGAATAATATCTGGGCTCATGCACGGCCAGATGTTCTTGCGCGGTGCCCGCTTCATCGCCCTTCAGAATCAGGCGGTAGCGAGCGGCATCCTCCTCGTTACTAATCGTGGCCAGTCGCTCGAAAAAAGCGCGCGTGGTTTCGTTCAGGCGCATGGGGGTCTGCCACTCGGCAATACTAACAATGGCGCGGGCGAGATGGACGACTGCATTCGAGCGCAACGGTACGGAGCCGTGTCCAGCTACCCCGCGGGCGATGAGCCGAATGCGGTGGGGAATCTTTTCTGTAGTCTGCACGGCGCCGTACTGCACTTGGCCACCGGTGCGCACGACACTCGCGCCTTCGGCGAGACAGAACTCGGCATCGATTTCCGCCCAGTGCTCTCGTACCATGAATTGCATGCCGAATTGGGTGGAGCCTTCCTCGCCGGCCTCGGCCAAGAAAATAACATCACGATCCAGCGCCACTTGGTTCCGCTTGAGCAGCAGCATGGTCATCAAGCAGGCGGTCACGTTGTCTTTATCATCAACCGTACCTCGCCCGTAAATGTAGCCGTCCTCGCGCGCGGCTGAGAACGGGGGGTGTTTCCACTTCTTCGGATCGACGTTGACCGTGTCGGTGTGGCCCATGATGAGCAACGGGCGCTTAGAGCCGTTGCCGCGCAGTCGGGCCACAAGATTTGGCCGATTGGGATCCATAGAGAAAACTTTGTTTTCAATGCCCGCGGCATCGAGGACGCTCTTGAGGTACTCAACGGCTAGGCGCTCGCCGCCCGGAGGGTCGGAGGTATCGAGTCGAACCAGCGCAGAAAAATGCCGCAGAGACTCTTCATTAACCGCCGCCCAATTCGTTGTCCCGATTGGCTCGGCCGCTGGGAGGTTTGAATAGAGCAAAAATGCGACAAGACAGACTAGGCGGTAAAGGGGCATGGGAGGGATGGTTCAGGTAGTTTCGAGCAAGTGACTCTCGTCAGGATCTGTTAGCGCAAAGCAAACAACCCATTTTTGGGAGGCGATTTTAATTGTCCACGATCTGGTCGTCCGTGAGCGGGCCTTGTAGTTTGCGGCGGAGGCGCTGGTCTTGAATTTCGACTTTAAGTGAGTCAGCAAAAAGCTGGAGTCGGCGGCGCGTCTCGAGCGTTTCTAGTAATTGCTGTTTGATGGCGCTATCTTCGCAGAGATTGAAGGCTGCGATGTCGGCAAAGGCATCAATATCATCAATGCTCTCGAGGAATTGGGTAATGCCCTTCGGCGCTGGCGCGCCCAATCGCCGGCGTAGATTAATCAGGCGCATGACTTCTAGGCGGAGAATTTCCAGTTCGGCCTGATTAGATCCAGCGGTGGTGACGATTGGCTGGACGGCGATAACCCGATAGGGCTCCTCTCTGACAATCGATTTTACTACCACTCGGCATAGTCCTTGGAGGAGGAGGTTCGAGGTGTTATTTTCTCCTTTCTGGCAGGCGCGGATAATGCCGACCGAGGCGATGTGGTGCAGGGGTTCTGGTTGGCCGGATTTTTTTTGGCCCTGAGGATTAAGTCGAGCGATGGCGAAAAGCCGATCATGGGCTAACACGTCACGCAGCATCTCTTGGTAGCGGGGCTCAAAAATATGCAAGGGGAGCAATGCCTGCGGAAAGAATACCGTATCGGGCAGAGTCATCACCGGAAGGGTGGCGGGCACATGCAGTGTTTCCATGGTAGTCAGCGTAGGAAAGTTCGGCTAATTTTCAACTGGGGCATGCGCCAGAATTTTTGGCTTAGCTCGGTTTAGTTGGTAGATCCTAAATTTTGAGTGGGTCATAGTGGGACATTTACTTGGCTTGGCATGCGCCTTTTTGGCCCAAAATTAAATTAATCAGGCATGGATAGAAAAATCCATAAAATCATAATCCATTATTATGCATAGATATAGTAAAGATTAAAGCTGCAGGCACGCGCATTGCTTAGAGATGCGCATGAGCAGAATTTTAGGTATCGATCTAGGCACAACAAACTCCTGCATGTCCATCATGGAGGGTGGTGAACCCGTAGTTATCCCGAATGCTGAGGGCGCCCGGACCACACCCTCGGTTGTGGCATTTACCAAGACCGGCGAACGCGTCGTAGGCCAAGCTGCTAAGCGTCAGGCCGTGACGAATCCGAAGAACACCGTGTTCTCGGCCAAGCGTCTTATTGGCCGTAAATTCACTGAGGTCAGTGAAGAGGCGAAAAATTTACCCTACAAGGTAGTCGCAGGAAAGAATGGCGATGCTTACGTTGAGGTGCAAGCCGGTGACAAAACCGAGCAGTTTGCTCCGCAGCAAATTGCCGCGTTTGTGTTGGGCAAGTTGAAGGCCGACGCTGAATCTTATTTGGGCGAAAAAATCACCCAGGCCGTCATTACGGTCCCCGCTTATTTCAACGATGCGCAGCGTCAGGCGACTAAAGACGCGGGCAAAATTGCTGGCCTCGAAGTCTTGCGCATTATCAATGAGCCGACGGCCGCATCACTCGCCTACGGTTTAGATAAGAAGAAAGACGAAAAAATTGCGGTCTTCGATTTGGGCGGCGGCACCTTTGACGTGTCGGTTCTCGAGATCGGCGACGGCGTTTTTGAGGTCAAGGCGACCAATGGCGACACTCACCTTGGCGGCGATAATTGGGATGACACCATTATCAGCTGGCTCGTGGATGCTTTTAAGAAAGAAAACGGCATCGATCTCCGCAAGGACCCGATGGCGTTGCAGCGCTTGAAGGAAGAAGCGGAGAAGGCGAAAATCGCGCTCTCCTCAGCGACCACCTACGACATCAATTTGCCCTTCATCACGGCGGACGCCTCTGGGCCGAAGCACCTCAACATCCAGCTTACGCGGGCGAAGATGGAGCAGATCTGCGAAGCGCTTTTCGCGCGTTGCATGCAGCCCTTTAAAAATTGTCTTAAAGACTCCGGCGTTAGTTCGGATAAAATCGATGAGCTCGTGCTCGTCGGTGGCATGACGCGCATGCCGAAGGTCTTGGATATTGCGAAAACGCTCGGGGGTAAGCCTCCGCATCAAGGCGTCAATCCCGACGAGGTGGTCGCGATCGGTGCCGCCATTCAAGGGGGCGTGCTCAAGGGAGATGTGCGCGATGTGCTCCTGCTCGATGTTTCGCCACTTACGCTGGGCATCATGACCGCTGGCGACATCGCCACCGCGATGATTCCGCGCAACACGACGATTCCGACCAAAAAGACGCAGACCTTCTCGACCTATAGCGATAATCAACCCGGTGTTGAGATCGTCGTCTTGCAAGGTGAACGCCCAATGGCGCGGGATAATAAAAATCTGGGCACGTTCAAACTTGACGGCATTCCGCCGGCGCCGCGCGGGGCTCCCCAGATCGAGGTCACATTTGACATTGATGCCAACGGCATCCTCCACGTTTCCGCGAAGGATCTGGGGACGGGTAAAGAGCAGAAGATCACGATCCAGGGTTCCTCGGGTCTCTCGAAGGAAGAGGTGGAGAAAATGACCAAGGAAGCTGAGCTTAACGCGGCGGAAGACGCCAAGCGTAAGGAAGCGGTGGAATCTCGGAACCAACTCGATACGACAATCTATCAACTCGAAAAAACTCTCAAGGATGCTGGCGATAAAATCCCCGCGGACGTGAAGGGTAAATTTGAGGCGGCCCTGACTGAGGCCAAAAAAGAGCTAGAGAGCAATGACCCGGCGCGGATGAAGGCTGCTTTGGAGTCCTTGTCCAAGATCGGAGCTGAGCTCTATCAAGCAGCGCAAGCAGCTGGTGCCGCTGGCGCGGCTGAGCCCGCGGCCGCAGCCGATGGCGCGGGTGGCGAAGCTCAGCCCAAGCCAGCTAAAAAATCCGAAGGCAAAGTAGTCGATGCCGATGTCGAGATTGTCGACGACGAGAAGAAATAATTTTTAACGCCCTCGGCGGCTTTTCGGCCGAAGGGGCGCGTCATTAATCCTAGTAAGATAATTCAACCCCGAAACAAAACCAATATGGCTAAAGTAAATATCAAACCCATCGGTGATCGCGTGCTTGTGCAGCACATCGAGGAAAAAGAACAAGTCCGCGGCGGGATCATTATCCCGGACAGCGCTAAAGAAAAACCGCAGGAGGCTAAGGTCATTGCCCTTGGCACCGGCAAGAAAGATGAAAACGGCAAGGTCACGCCCTTCGAAGTGAAGGTCGGCGACAAGGTCCTCATCTCCAAATACGGTGGCACCGAAGTCAAAATCGATGACCAGAAATTCACGCTGGTCCGCGAAGATGACATCCTCGGGGTTATCGGCTGAGGCTTTCGCTGATTATTAAAAAAATTAAACCTTAAAATCTCTACATATTATGGCAGCTAAACAACTCCTGTTCGACGAAAACGCTCGGCAGAAAATCCTCCGCGGCGTTGAAGTCCTTTCTCGCGCGGTCAAAGTCACGCTGGGGCCGAAAGGTCGCAACGTCGTCATCGACAAAAAATTCGGCTCACCGACCGTCACCAAGGACGGCGTCACCGTTGCTAAGGAAGTCGAACTTCCCGATCCCTATGAGAACATGGGTGCGCAAATGGTGAAAGAAGTCGCCTCCAAGACCTCCGACAGCGCCGGCGATGGTACCACCACCGCCACCGTGCTCGCTGAGGGCATCTATCGCGAGGGTTTGAAGAATGTTACCGCCGGGGCTAATCCGGTCTACCTCAAGCGCGGCATCGACAAGGCCGTAGCGGCCGCAGTCGCTGAGCTCGCGCGTGTTTCCAAGAAGGTCAATGACCGCGAGGAAATCCGCCAGGTGGCAACGGTCTCCGCCAATTGGGATGAGACCATCGGCAACATCATTGCTGATGCGATGGATAAGGTCGGCAAAGACGGCACCATTACGGTTGAAGAAGCTAAGTCCATCGAGACGACCCTTGAGGTCGTTGAGGGCATGCAATTCGACAAGGGTTACCTGTCGCCTTACTTCGTCACCAACGCTGAGAGCCAAGAAGTCGTCCTCGAAGACGCTCATGTGCTCATTCACGAGAAGAAGATCAGCAATCTGCAGGAAATGCTCCCGCTGTTGCAGGTCATCGCCAAGAGCGGCAAGCCCCTCCTCATCATTGCGGAAGAGGTGGAAGGCGAAGCCCTCGCCGCTCTCGTGGTGAATAAAATTCGTGGCACGCTCAATGTGTGCGCCGTCAAGGCCCCTGGCTTTGGCGATCGCCGCAAGGCCATGCTCGAAGACATTGCGATCCTCACCGGTGGCAAATGCATCACCGAGGATCTCGGCCTTAAGCTCGAGAACCTCACCCTAGCTGATCTGGGCAAGGCCAAGCGCGTTACCGTGGACAAAGAGAATACCACCATCGTTGAAGGTGGCGGTAAAACCTCGGAGATCCAGGGCCGCGTTAAGCAGCTCCGTCGCCAGATCGACGAAACCACTTCGGACTACGATCGCGAGAAGCTCCAAGAGCGCCTCGCTAAGTTGGCCGGCGGTATCGCCGTCATCAATGTGGGCGCTTCCACCGAGGTGGAAATGAAGGAAAAGAAGGCCCGCGTCGAAGACGCCCTCCACGCCACGCGCGCGGCGGTGGAAGAGGGGATCGTCGCCGGCGGCGGCGTCGCTCTGCTCCGTACCATCAAGGCCATCGAAGCCCTCAAGCTCGAGGGTGACGAAGCCTTCGGTGCCCAGATCGTGCGTCGCGCCATTGAACATCCGATTCGCGCGCTCTGCGCTAATGCGGGCGTTGATGGTGGTGTCGTCGTCAAGGAAGTCCTCAGCTCCAAGGGTAACATTGGTTACAATGTTGCGACTGATGAGTTCGAGGATCTCGTGAAAGCCGGTGTCGTTGATCCCACGAAGGTCACGCGCACCGCGCTGCAAAATGCGGCTTCGATTGCCGGCCTGCTCCTTACCACCGAGTGCATGATCACCGATTTGCCTGAGAAGTCAGCTCCGGCAGCTGGTGGCGGTCATGGCCACGGCGGCGGCGGCGGTGGCATGGGCGGCATGGACTACTAAGTCCCGGCTCTCGTTTCGCTCAAAATTCTCAAGGCGCGCTCTCCGGAGCGCGCCTTTTTTTTGCGCAGATCGGAGCGAATCGGCGCTGAGCCGGAGTATTTTGAGCCACCTTGCCTCTGAGAATCATCCCTCGGCCGATACTCTGGGGAGGAATCATAAAAAAGCCCCAGCGAGTAGAATCGCTGAGGCCGATAAGCTAAGGGGCTAGGTCTCGTGCCCCTGAAGCGGTGGGTTGCGGCTCATTACTTCCGCGGGGAAGCTGCTTCGATCTCTTGGATGCGCTTTTCCAGATTGTTCATCTCGCCGACTAAGCGCTCTTCCATTTTCTTGCGATCAGAGCTAGTCACGATGCTCATGCTGGCCGCATCACGGACAACATTGGCTGGGAGCGAGAGGAGACGGGTGATGAGGCCCTGATCCTTGAAGCTGCTCAGGTAGAGGGCCGTGATTTCGTGAGAAAGTTTCATGGAATCATGCGCGACGGCCTGCGAGTTGAGCAGTTGCGTATTGAGCGCTTGATTGCGGGACATCTCGGCCGTGAGCACGCCGCCGACTTGAGCGGAGATGCGCTGGCTATAGGCGTTGATGGCCTCACGGGTGAGATTTTGGTCTTTCGACATCTCCGCGAGGATGGGGGAAATTTTCTCTGCCATGCGGCTAGATACTTTATCCACCTGCTCGTTTTGCAGCTTCTCCGCCTCCTCTGGGGTCTTCGGCAGTGGGCTGTTCGGCTGAATTTTTTGGGCGATAGCTTCGGCGAGTTGGTTAACCTTCTCGGCGTTGATTTTAGCAAATTCCTCGTCCGTCATCAGGGCATCTGCTTGGCGCTTGGCGATCGCGTCCTTTAAGAGCTGGTTGACCGATTCGATGTGCCGGCGGGTTTCTTCGGCGGAGGCCTTGAGCTCAGCATTCGTCTCCGTGCGGAGCCGAGTGATCTCAGTTTGCTGCTTAGCGGCAAGCTCACTGACAGTTTTCTGATAGAGCCAGAAAGCTGAGCCGATGATTAACGCGGCGGTCAAAATGATCGCCGGAATTTGTTCTTTGAGTTTTTGCCACATAGGAGGTTCGGGTTGAATGAGTGTGGACATCACTAGCAGAGGAATGTTCAAAAGCAATGCCGCCCTTGGGGCTCACCTCTACTCACCATGAGCCTAAATCGTTATGAACAGGCAGTTTTTGATTATCTCGAAGCTCAACTTGATGAGCGCCGTCATTGGCAAATGAAAATTACCGAGAGCGGGCGACGCGCGGAGCCACCGGGGGTGCTGACGCGTGAATTGGAACGCGAGTTGTGGGATTATTTTGTCGAGCGCAGCCCGCATGTGCCGCGTTGGCGTGAGCTCAACTTAGTTGGTTTACGGCGGGTAAGCTTTTTGAATTTAGCTGAGCATCTATTTCGCCGGTGGGGGCCACCGCCCAAACCTAAAAAATCACCTGAGGGGTCGCCTGGTTAGAGTTCCGTCACCTAGAATTTTCATCAAATTATAATTCCGGTATTTACAACGCGAAACAGCGGATGCATTGGTTGCTTACCAGACATCTACGCGATGGAAAACCCTACAATTGCGGTATCTCACTCACCGCAGCATCCGGTTAAGGTAAGAACGAAAACCTACGTTCTGGACACGAACGTATTGCTGCACGATCCCCAATCGATCTACAAATTTGAGGACAATAACCTGGCGATTCCCGTCGAGGTTCTTGAGGAGCTCGATGCGATCAAGAGCGAGCAGTCCACGGAGCGGGGGCGCAACGCCCGGCGCGTGCACCGCATTCTGCAGGAGCTCCTGCCGGATTCGCATTCGATGCACGAGGGGGTAAAGTTACCGAATGGCGGCACTCTTTCCGTCGTTATCAATCGCTATTTGGTAGAGAATAATTGGTCCTCGCCCGCGATGCAGCGGTTGCGGGCCGTCCTTTCAGATTTTACCAAAAAAGATAATCGGATCATCGCCAGTGCGCTGTTTGTGCAGGAGACGCACCAGCCCCCGACTATTTTGGTCACTAAGGATGTCAATGTGCAGCTCAAGGCGCGCGCGGTCGGACTCGAGGCTGAGGATTATTTAAATGATAAGGTGCCCGCCGCCGATACGGATGAGGGGGATTATCAAACGCTGCCCTTGGACATGTACGAGATGCAGCGCTTTTGTTCGGAAGGGGAGTTAGAGCTGTCCGCCGAAATGGGGGCGAAACTTTATCTTAACGAATACGTGCTGCTCATGACGCCAGAGGGCAAGACGATGCCCGGTCGTTATTATGGTAATAATTTAGTACGGCGCTTGCACCTGCCTGATTTCGTGAAAGCCCCGGGCGGAATCCCCATCCGCCCGCGCAATCTGGAGCAGCAATTTTTTGTCGATGCGCTCATGGATGAAACTATTTCCTTGGTGACATGCTACGGGAAGGCCGGCACCGGCAAAACTTTGCTTTCCACCGCTTGCGCACTTTTTCAGACCACCGATGAAAAATCGCGCTATGATGGACTGTCCATTTCGCGGCCCGTCATCTCGCTCGGCAAGGATATCGGATTTTTGCCCGGCACGTTGGAGGAAAAAATGAAGCCCTGGCTGCAGCCCTATCACGATGCTTTGGAGGTTTTGATTCCCGCGAAGCCAGCGAAAGAACCGCAGTTCGCGCAAAAAAAAGCTGGCAAGAAAAAGAAACAGAAAAATGACGAGGTGATGGCGATGATGTCGCAGCCGCAACCGTCCCACGGCGGCGGTTCTGGTGGTCATCATGGTCCGCCGACGATTAAGCCTTACGAGCGGCTCATTAGCAGCGGGGTGGTGGAGATTGAGGCCCTCTGCTTTATCCGGGGGCGTTCCATTGCTCGGCGCTTCTTTATTTTGGATGAGGCGCAGCAATTGACGCCCCATGAGGTCAAGACCGTGATCACGCGTATTTCGGAAAGTTCGAAGCTCGTACTGATTGGTGATCCTGCGCAAATCGACAATCCGTACGTTGATTCACGCAGCAATGGGCTCGTTTACTGCCATAACCGCATGAAAGGTCTGGCGCTGGCGGCTCATGTGAAATTGACCAAAGGCGAGCGCTCAAAGTTGGCCGAGCTGGCGGCCGACTTACTTTGATTAGTTAACGCCGGGGTGCTCGTCATTGCGTCGAGCGCACCAGTAAGCCGCTGGCCTTTTACTCTAGCTCATCACCGTCTTCGGGATCCACGACTGTTTCACGGCTAGTTTCGCTCATCATGCGGGGCGCGGTGAAAGGATTGGTCTGTTTATGCGTGGTCAAAGATTGCGCAATAAAGGCCAGCAGTTCTGAGCGCCCGGTTTTGGTCGTCGTGGACGTGGCAAAGATCGGCGGCTGCGCGTCGGTCGACTTAGCCATGGCTTGCTTAAATTTCTCCATGGCATTGCGCGTGTGCTGAGCGGCTTGTTTATCAACTTTGGTGAAAACCAGCGCGAAGGGGATTTCATTGGTGCCGAGCCAATGCACAAATTTGAGATCCATTTCCTGCGGAGGGAGCCGCGAGTCGATGAGGGCAAACACCCGTTGCAGCGTGGGGCGCTGGCTGAGATAATCGCGCACGGCGGTGTTAAATTCAATGCGATCGGTCTTGGAAACCTTGGCGTAACCATAGCCGGGGAGGTCGACGAGACTCCACGTGTTGTTGATCGTGAAAAAATTGATCAGCTTGGTTTTGCCCGGTAAATCGGAAACGAGGGCGAGATCTTTTTTCTCGGCGAGCAAGTTGAGGAGGGAGGATTTTCCAACGTTGGAGCGCCCAATAAAGGCAAATTCAGGCAGCACGGCGCGGGGGCACGCGGCGAGGCTAGGGGAGCTGGTGGCAAAAAGAGCGGATTTAATTTTCATACAGGCAAAGGGCGAAGGGGCAGTTTGACCGAAGGATTATCCAGACCGCAAGTGGCATGGTCAGCTGATTCACCGCTCGGGCCTGCGGTTAAGCACGAATAGCCCAACGTAATTTCGCCGAGGTGCTCCGTGGATTGGCCCGGCGTTCCGCTGGGCCCGCTCGGACGACGGCTTCGTTGGTGGAGGTAAAAATGCCCGCGCGGACGCCGTCGCGGAAAGCCTGTTTTACCCGCCGATCTTCCCCGGAATGGAAGGTGAGAATCGCCACGCGACCGTTGGCGTTAAGGCAAGCGGGCAGGTGGCGCAAAAACAGGTCAAGCACGCCGAATTCGTCATTTACGGCGATGCGCAGGGCTTGGAAGACGCGGCGCACACTATCGTCGTCAGTCGTTTGGTCATGGCTCGGTTTAGCCTGCAATAAAATCTCTCGAATAGCGTCAGCCAGCTGTCGCGTGCGGGTGAACGGGGTAAGGTGGCGGCGGCCGATGAGCTCACGGGCTAATAACTCAGCGTGGGGTTCATCCGCATGTTCCGTGAAGGCAGCCGCCAGTTTCGTCTCAGTTACTCGGGCGAGCCAGTCCGCGGCGGAAGGTGGGCGTGATGGGTTCAGGCGGAGGTCGAGTGGGCTGTCGATTTTGAATGTGAACCCGCGGGCTGGATCGTCGAGTTGCATGGAGGACACCCCGAGATCAGCGAGGATCGCATCGACTCCACCCAGCCTGAGGTTCGCCAGCACTTTGGGTAGGCCGGCAAAGTTTGAGCGAACGGCCGTAAAAATATCCTCGCCGAAGCCAGCGGCGCGGAGGCGGGTCGTCGTTTTGGCATGTTCTAGCGGGTCAACATCAAGGCCGATGAGTCGCCCGTGGGGGGCAAGACTAGCCATTAATTCGCGGGCGTGACCGCCGAAGCCGAGGGTACAATCCACGGCGATCTCACCTGGCTGGAGGGCCAGCGACTCAAGGATTTCAGCGACCATAATTGGCCGATGGCTCCCGGCGGGCGTTTTGCCGGCCGCCAGTACTTTATCCACGTCATCACGATAACGTTCGGGGTTGAGCTCTTTGTATTTATCCTCGAAGCGTCGAGGGTTTTTCCCCGCATAGCGCGGGCGTCGCTGATGCGGTCTGGCCGACTCGGCGGGAGGGACCGAGGGGTGCGGCGGCTCAGACATACAAATTTTAGGTTAGCAGCAATCCGGCTAGTTACAAACAGAGCGAGAGCCCTTAGGTCTCAGCGTGGAGCTGCTGCAGCAAAGCTTGGATATAACCGAAGCAGAAGGCGAAGGCCTTGTGGCCTTGGGGATCGCCGGCTATTTGGGGAACGTGATCGGGCATGATCATCCCGGTATAGCCCACTTCACGGTAAGTCCGCAGGGCGCGAGGCATGTCCATATCACCCTCATCGGGGAAGGTTTCCTGGAAATTGAGATAGCCGCCGCGGATATTACGAAAGTGAACGTTAAATATTTTTCCCCGTTGGCCAAAGTAGCGAATCACGTCGTCGATTTGCTCGCGCGGGTGGGTGAGCATTTCCGCCACGGAACCTTGGCAGAAATTGAGTCCATGATAGGCGCTGGGGACAGTCTCCACAAAACGCTGCAGGCCGGCCACGGAGCCAAGTACCGTATGTACGCTGCGCCAGCCAGTGGCCGGCATGGCCGGATCCTGGGGGTGCAGCGCGATTTTTACCCGAGCTTCTTCGGCGACCGGCACGACGCGTTTAAGAAAATATTCAATCCGATCCCAATAGATTGCCTCGCTGATGGGACCGGCCGCAGTGATGGGCGGATCTTGTTTGGCCGCGGCGTAGTCAAAGGAGCTGCGGCTGGCGCCGCCGCGGCCAATGGTCCGATCGGTTCGGACCACCCCGATAAAGGTTAGATTATATTTTACCATTGGAATGCCCACCGCCCCAGCATGGCGGATCATGGTACAAATATCATCAATCGCCCGCTCCCGCTCGGGATCTTTTGCCAGTAGGATTTCCGGCAGCTCAGCTTTGGAAATTTCCCGCGAGCTGAGCGGCAGGGGCACGGTGTCCAGTTTGATCCCGAATGATTCAACATGGCGGCGCAGACGGGTCAGGGAGTCGATGGACCAAGCATCCATCTTGGCTTCGAGCTGGCCGCTACAAATATGCTTAACGCCAAACGCGGCCAACGCCTGCAAGGTATTGGCTGAGTGATCGTGTTGGTGCCCGGCGTGAAATAAAATAGGCGGCTTTGGGCGGGGGGGAGTCATTGCCACCGTCTCGGCGGCCAGACCAGTAGCGCCGGTGAGGCCCAGGGCGGCGGCG
Organism: Opitutia bacterium Tous-C10FEB; assembly: GCA_002304425.1. GTDB lineage: Bacteria > Verrucomicrobiota > Verrucomicrobiia > Opitutales > Opitutaceae > Lacunisphaera. Next base: position 2,877 of record NEUY01000037.1, on the reverse strand, counting down.
CGAAGGATAAAATCCCGCCGGCTATTATTTTCGGCTGGGTCTGGGGTCCGAGCCGGAGCCTTTTTCGTCGCGAGATTTTCGCTCGGGGTGAGAGCGGCCGCAGGGTCTGAAGGCGGGGGAGTCATCACAGCAAACGCAAGGGGCGGAGACTCAATAAGTGAGCGAGCTCGATGGCCGGGGGATGGGCGTGCACGTTACTGATAAAATCACTCCCGTAAATTTTGCGGGAGTGATTTAGGTCAATAGCGAGCCAGCTTTAAGGCTAGTCGCGGGCAGGCGGATCACTGACAAGCTTCGCACTCTTCGCCATTCTTCATGGCTTCAATTGAGCACGCTTTTTTCTCTTCCGCGGTGAAAGATTTCTTGGGCGCAGGAGTGGCGATATTATTTAAGGCTTCGGCATCGCGGGTGGCGGTTTCGGCCTTAGTTTCTCCGGCCGCTCCGCGCACATCTTTCTTGGCGGCGAGAGTAGCTTTTTCGATGCCCGAGGCGCCGAGGCTGCGGAGATAATAGGTGGTCTTCAGGCCGGCATGCCAAGCGGAGCGGTACATATGGCTGAGCACCTTTAAATCAGGCGATTTGAGCCAGAGATTTACGCTTTGCGATTGATCGATCCACTTTTGGCGGCGAGCCGCCGCGGCGATGACCCATTTAAAATCGACGCCAAAGGCAGTGAGATATTTTTCTTTTAGGTCGGCGGGGATGGCCTCGATATCTTTGAGTTCGCCGTCGAAATATTTCAGCGCATCGCTCATCTCTTGGTTCCAGAGGCCGCGGCTCTTGAGATCGCGCACAAGGAATGGGTTGAGGACCACGAATTCCCCAGAGAGGTTGGATTTAACGTAGAGATTTTTGTACGTGGGCTCGATGCAAGGCGACGTGTTGGTGATGTTCGAGATCGTCGCGGTGGGGGCGATGGCGAGGACGTTGGAGTTGCGCATGCCTTGCGCGGCGATCTTGGTGCGGAGGGCGCTCCAATCCATCTTGCCGCCGCGAGGTACTTGAATGGGTACGCCACGCTCTTGCTCGAGCAGATCAACGGTGTCTTGGGGCAAGAGACCGCGCTCCCACTTCGAGCCTTTGTAGGTCGAGTAGGCGCCGCGTTCCGCCGCGAGATCCGCCGAGGCCTCGTAGGCATAGTGTGAGATTGCCTCCATGAATTCATCATTAAATTCAACGGCCGCTTCCGAGGCGAAAGGCACGCCCTTCATGTAAAGGGAATTGGCTAGCCCCATCACGCCGAGGCCGATCGGGCGGTGGCGTTGATTGGAGGTCTTGGCCGCGACGGTCGGATAGAAATTGATATCGATGACGTTATCGAGTGCCCGGACGGCGACGCGAATGGTGTCGCGCAGCTTTTCGTGGTCGAGGGAGCCATCGTCCTTCAGGTGTGAGTCGAGGATGACTGAGCCCAGATTGCAGACGGCGGTCTCATCGTTCGAGGTATTGAGGGTGATCTCGGTGCATAGATTGCTCGAGTGAATGACGCCGCAGTGGTCTTGGGGAGAGCGCACGTTGCAAGGATCCTTGAAGGTGATCCAGGGGTGACCGGTCTCAAAGAGCATCGACAACATTTTCTTCCAGAGCTCAAGGGCTTCGATTTTGTGGGCCTGGATTTTGCCTTCCTCGCCGAGTTTCTCGTAGCGCAGGTAAGCTTCTTCAAACTTGCGACCGTAGAGATGGTGCAGGTCAGGGGTCTCGTTCGCGCGGAAGAGGGTCCAGGTGCCGCGGGCCTCCATGCGTTTCATGAACAAGTCGGGAATCCAATTCGCCGTATTCATGTCATGGGTGCGGCGGCGGTCGTCACCGGTGTTGCGGCGAAGCTCGAGGAATTCGAAGATATCGTTGTGCCAAGATTCGAGGTAGGCGCAGCCAGAGCCCTTGCGCTTGCCGCCTTGATTGACCGCGACGAGCTGATCGTTGTGCAGCTTGAGGAAAGGAATAACGCCTTGGGATTCGCCGTTGGTGCCCGCGATATGCGCGCCGGTGCCGCGGACGGAAGTCCAAGAACCGCCGAGGCCGCCCGCCCATTTAGAGAGTTGGGCATTTTCCGCGATCCCCCGGTACATGATAGACTCCAACGAGTCATCCACGTAGTAGAGATAGCAGCTCGAGAGTTGGGAGTGGAGCGTGCCGGAGTTGAACAGCGTCGGGGTGCTGCTGCAGAAGCGGCGGGACTTGTAGAGTTCGTAGAGCCGAATGGCCCAATCTTCGCGGGTGCGCTTCTTTTCTTCAAGGAACAGGCCCATCGAGACGCGCATCCAGAAGAATTGGGGGGTCTCGAGGCGCTTGGAGCGCTTGCCGGTCTTGTCGATGATGAGGTAGCGATCGTAGATGGTCTGGACGCCGAGAAAATCGAGTTCGAGGTCAGCCGTTGGATCGAGGGCGGCCGAGATTTTGCTTAGGTCGTATTCTTTGAGCCGGGGGGTGAGTCGTTTGATAGCTATTCCGCGATCGATGTAGGCGGCGAAAGCTTGTTGGTGGAATTTCTTAAGGGCGCCAATGCCATCGCGGACGATATCCCAGCCGAGCACTTCTTCGTAGATGTAGCTGAGTTGGATCCGGCCGGCGAATTTGGCGAAATCAGCATCTTTCTCGATGAGCGTCTTAGCGTTGAGAATAATGGTGTTGTTGAGATCACCGAGCGCGATGTTATCAAACAGGGCGCGCCGCAATTCCGCTTCGATTTGATCTGAGGTGAGGCAGAGCTCGAGGCCGATGGAGGCAAACTCGATGCGCTTCTTGAGGTCGAGGCCATCCCACAAGAACGTGGTGCCGTCAGCGCGGGCGACGACGACCATGGAATTTTGCTGAGCCGGCGGGGTCACGGGAGAGGTTTCGGCCGCGGGTTCAGCGAGGCGGGTGGTCGCGCGCGCC
>NEUY01000036.1 GCA_002304425.1 Opitutia bacterium Tous-C10FEB | reverse complement strand
GTGGTGGCCCGCAACCCGACCTATCGGGCGGCGCGCTCGATTCCGTTGGCCGCGATCCATTTCCTTGCTTTCGATAGTGGCGACAGTGAAGAACGCGCGTTTCGCGCCGGCCAATTAGATGTTACGATGTCAGTGCCGTTTCATAAATTGCCCGCCTATCGAGCAAGTCAGCCGCCGATTTTGCGCTCGGTGCGGCAGCAGGAAACCCGCTACCTGGCGCTCAACACCACGAAGTCGCCCTTAAATGATCGGCGCGTACGCCAAGCGCTGGCCCTCGCTTTAAATCGCCGTACGCTCACCGAGAAGGTGCTGCAAGGCGGCCAAGTCCCCGCTTACTCCTTTATTCCCCCCGGCCTTGGCCAGCATACGAGTGGGCTTGCCCTTGAGGAAGATCTTACTGAAGCACGACGCCTCTTAACGGCCGCAGGCTTTCCGCAAGGCCGCGGCTTCCCTCGACTCGAACTCACGACGTGGCATCCGGCCCCCGTCCTCGAGGTGATTCAGCAAGTCTGGCGGCGCGAACTCGGGCTTGAAATTACCCTCGCACAGCGCGAGGCGCGCACCCATTTGGCGGCCCTCGCCGCCGGAGACTATGACCTCGCACTGGTAACCGCGATACCGGACTACCCGAGTGCCGCGGACTTATTCACCCAACTCACCAGCGGCCACCCCGCGAACTATCCGCATTGGCGCAATGCCGAGTACGACGATCTGGTGCGCGCCGCCAACACCCAATCCTCACCCGCGCTGCGCCACCGCCACTACGCGTTAGCGGAAAAAATTCTCCTCGAGGATATGCCGCTCATCCCGCTTTATTTTAATGTGCAAAACTTCCTGATCCAGCCCAACGTAAAAAATTGGCGGACGGATAGCCTCTGGACGCGATTCTTTAGCGGGCTGACGCGCGAGTAAGCCACGGCCAGAAAATTAGCCCGCACCCCGCAGGTTCACCCGCTGACAATATCATCATGAAAATTATACGATGGTGGATCCTAACCATCTTAGCCGCCCCCGCCCTCGCGACGGAGTCCCCGCCAGAAATTTCGGCGGCAAGGATCTTGGCTCATACTAAAATGCTGGCCTCCGATGAATTTGAAGGCCGCGCCCCCGCTTCAGCCGGTGAGGAAAAAACGGTTCACTACCTCGTTAGTGAGTTAAAAAAAATCGGCCTGCAGCCGGGTAATCCGGACGGCACTTATATTCAGCAGGTGCCGATGATCGGCATCATTTCCAAAGCTGCCGCCAATTTTGCGGTGGGCGGCACGACGATCACTCCCGTCATCATCAATGACTACATCGCGCTCTCACGTCAGCAGCAGCCCACGATAGAGGTCAAAGACAGTCCCGTGGTCTTCGTCGGCTATGGCGTGGTGGCCCCCGAATTCGGCTGGGATGATTTCAAGGACGTGGATGTGCGCGGCAAGACGGTGCTTATTCTGATCAATGATCCGCCTGTGCGGGAGCCCACTACCGGCCAACTCGATGAAAAAATATTTGGCGGAAAAGCAATGACCTATTACGGCCGCTGGACCTACAAATACGAGATCGCCTCGGCCCGCGGCGCGGCGGCCTGTCTGATTATTCACGAGACCGGTCCGGCGGGCTACCCCTTCGCCGTCGTCGGCGGCAGCTGGGGTCGAGAAAATTTCGATCTCGCTAGCACAAATCAAAAGGTCCAACGCGTCGCGGTGGAAGGTTGGCTGACGCTGGAGGCCACGAAAAAACTTCTGGCGACGGCCGGGCAAGATTTCGCCACCCTGAAAGCCGCCGCGGCCCGCCGTGATTTTCGCCCAGTGGCAATCGCCGCTCACGCCAATTTCACGATTAATAATACGACCCGCCAAGTTGCTTCAAAAAATGTTCTCGCTCTGCTGCCCGGCGCCGATCCACAGCGCCGCAATGAATATTTAATTTACTCGGCCCACTGGGATGCTTTTGGCCGCAATCTCGCCCTGACCGGGGACCAAATTCTTAATGGAGCCGCTGATAATGCCACGGCAGTCGGTATGTTACTGGAGTTGGCGCGGGCCGCCGCAACGCCGTCAGTGAGTCAACCTTGGCCGCGTTCGAGCCTATTCTTTTTCCCCACCGCCGAAGAGAAAGGCCTCCTCGGTTCGCGCTATTACGCTGAGCATCCCTTGTATCCACTTTCGCAAACGCTCGCTAACATTAACCTTGAGCCACTCGATTCTAATAATGCGTACGGCCTGACTCGAGACATCGAGGTGGTCGGGAACAATCCATCCACCATCGACGAGCTCGGGCGCGCCGTAGCGGCGGAGCAAGGACGCGTCATCCGCGCTGATACCGATGCGGAAAAAGGCTATTATTACCGCAGCGATCACTTCGAGTTCGCGAAGGTGGGCGTGCCCGCCTACTTCACCCGCTCCGGACTCGACTTCATCGGCCAACCCGAGGGCTATGGCTTGAAATTGCGTGCCGATTATCTGGCCAACGATTACCACAAAGTAACGGATGCGGTCCGGTCGGACTGGACCATGATCGGCGCCGCCCAGAACACGGTCTTCCTGTTTGAAGTTGGTCGACGCATCGCCACCGCCACCACTTGGCCCACCTGGAAACCTGGGACCGAGTTCAAAAGCCGGCGCGACGCTATGCTGAAAAAATAGCCGCCTCACCCCCGCGGCATTTTTCTGTCTGGCCACAGGTCGTGGTCCTCTGTCAGCTATCGTCTGATTCCCCGTTATGTTTCGCTTTATCTTTCGTCGCCTACTGCAGGTTATCCCCGTGCTTTTTATTATTATCACGGCGACTTTTTTCATGGTGCGCTTCGTCCCCGGCGGGCCCTTCACCGCCGAAAAAGCGATCCCGCCCGAGATTCTCAGAAACATTGAAGCCCACTACGGACTCGATCAACCCCTCGGGCGCCAATATCTCAGCTACCTCGGGAAGATTGCCCATGGCGACCTCGGGCCGTCGTTCAAATACTCCAACCGTTCCGTCAACGAAATCATTGCAGATAAGCTGCCCGTGTCTTTGGAACTCGGCGCCCTCTCGCTGGCCTGCGCGCTCAGCGTCGGTCTGACCCTAGGGGTGCTGGCGGCCGTCCGCCGTAATAGCGGGCTCGATTATCTCGCGAGTTCACTGGGGATGCTGGGGATTTGTGTCCCAACTTTTGTTTTGGGCCCCCTCCTCGTGCTTTTTTTCGCCATCCACCTCGGTTGGGTCAACGCCTCCGGGTGGTACACCGCCACCGACCGGGTGCTCCCCGCGCTGACCTTGGGCTTGGTCTACGCCGCGTATATCATGCGGCTCACGCGAGCCGGCATGCTCGAAGTGCTGCATCAAGACTATATCCGCACCGCCCGCGCGAAAGGCGCTTCAGAATTTCGCATTATCACCCGCCACGCGTTGCGCGGCGGGCTGCTGCCCGTCGTCTCATTTCTGGGACCAGCCACGGCGGGCATCCTCACGGGATCTTTTATCATCGAAACTATTTTCCAAATCCCTGGCCTCGGGCGCGAATTTGTGAACAGCGCCTTCAATCGTGACTACACGCTGGTGCTTGGCACCGTCATGCTCTACGCGGGGCTAATCGTTGTGCTCAACCTCGCCACCGATGTGGTCCAAGTGTGGCTCAATCCAAAATTAAAATTTGCATGAGCCGACGCCTGACCCGCCAGAGTCAGTTGGCTTCTTTGTTTAAATGATTTCGCTCAGCCCCCCTTCCGAGATCCGGCCCCCCCTGACTGAGGTGCGCTCCTCACTCTGGCGCGATGCTTGGCACCGCCTGAAAAAAAATCGGCTCGCCGTTATCGGCGGCGCACTCTTAGCCGGACTGACGATGCTTTGCATCGCCGGCCCGTGGTTTCTGCGGATGAGCTATCAAGAGCAGAATTTAGATCTGGGCGCTTCCGCCCCCAGCGCGGCGCATTGGTTGGGCACCGACACCTTGGGTCGCGACCTTTTCGTCCGCTTGCTTTACGGCGGTCGCATTTCTTTAGGGGTCGGCCTCTGCGCCACCTTTGTGGCGCTTACGATCGGAGTTATTTATGGAGCCATCGCTGGTTACCTCGGAGGGAAAATTGACGCCACGATGATGCGGCTCGTTGATATTATTTACGCCCTCCCTTTTACGATTTTTGTTATTTTGCTCATGGTCTTTTTTGGCCGGAATATTATTTTGCTTTTTGTGGCCATCGGAGCGGTCGAGTGGCTGACGATGGCGCGAATCGTGCGCAGCCAAATCATGGCGCTAAAGAAAATGGAATTCATTGAAGCCGCGCGTTCACTGGGACTCAGCAATACCCGCATCATTTTTCGCCACCTGCTGCCCAACGCCCTTGGGCCGATCATCGTCTACACTACCCTCACCATCCCCGCCGTGATGTTGCTGGAAGCTTTCCTCAGCTTTCTCGGCTTGGGCGTGCAACCGCCGATGAGTTCGTGGGGAACCTTGATCAAGGATGGCGCCGAAAAAATGGAAGAGTTTCCGTGGCTGCTGATTTTTCCTGGTAGCATTTTTTCGCTCACGCTTTTTTCGCTCAACTTCCTTGGCGATGGCTTACGCGACGCCCTCGATGTTCGGGGCGCCCAAGATTAAAGGGGAACCAAGGCCGCCCTTGGCTTTCAGATTATTTCCTGCTGGCTTCTGATTTCCCGATTCGAGATTCTGCTGCGTTCCCGATGCTCCGCCGCTTCCGCCCTTATTTTCGCTACCTCGTCGCCACCCGCGGCACGCTGTCTGCAGCGATATTCTACGGGCTGCTCTTTGGCGCCACCAGCGGGCTGGGGCTACCGACTCTCGTCAAATACGTCTTCCCCCCCATTTTTGACCAAAGCACCCCGCGTCTGCCGCTCGCGACCGTCATGCTGATCGCGGCGTGCGTCCCGCTCCTCTTTTTACTCCGCGCCGTCAGCGGCTATCTGAATAGCTATTACGTCCAACTCACCGGCGTCCGCGTCCTCGAGGCTGTCCGCTTAGATTATTTCCGCCAACTCCAGTTCTTGCCGCTCTCTTTTCTCCAACGCAAAGCCAGTGGCGATCTCATTTCACGCGGCTTGGCTGACACCGCGCAATTGCAATTCACCTTATCCCTGATGGCGAACGATGGCGTCAAACAACCGATGGCGCTGCTGGGGGCCCTCAGTTTTCTCGTCTGGCAGGCCCTCAGCACCGACGGCGCTCTCCTCGTGCTCGTGTGTCTCGCCGTGGTCCCGCTCACGGTACTGCCCGTGCATTACGTGGGGAAAAAAATTATCCGCCGAGCGCAACAAATGCAAAGCCAACTCGGCGATGTCTCCACTCATTTTGTCGAGAACCTCTCCGCCGCACGCGAGGTGAGAGCGTTCGGCCTCGAAGAACGTGAGCTCGCGCGCTTCGGTCGAGCCACCAGCGGACTCGTCACGGCGCAAATGAAGATCGTGAAATATGCACAGGCGCTTACGCCCGCGATTGAAATCCTCTCCGCGATCGGGATCGCCGCGACGCTCATTTTTGCCTCCACCCATAATGTTAAGTGGGAAACTTTTATCGCCATCATCACGGCGCTTTATCTGTGCTATGAGCCGATTAAAAAGATCGGCTATCTCAACACCGAGATGAATCGCGGCGCCGCTTCCCTCGAGCGGCTCGAACACGTGCTCCACGAGCCGCTCACGATTACCGATCCCGTCGCGCCAGTGCCAGTCACGCAGCTGCGGGGCCAGCTCTCTTTTCAACAGGTCAATTTTTCGTACGGCGAAACGCCAGCCTTGCGGGATATTAATGTCACGATCCCCGCCGGCACGGTGTGCGCGCTTGTCGGACCCAGTGGTGCCGGGAAAAGCACCTTCGCCAATCTCGTCCCGCGCTTCTTTGAAGTTGCGGCCGGCAGCGTGAGCATTGACGGCCTCGATGTTCGCTCCCTGCGCTTGGCTGATTTGCGGCGCAATATCGCCCTCGTCTCCCAAGAGCCCGTTCTGTTCAACGATACGATCTACCACAATCTAGCGCTGGGCACACCGAATGCCACGCGCGAAGCCATTATCGCGGCGGCTGAAAATGCCCACGCCCACGAATTCATTACGCAATTACCACTGGGCTACGACACGCCGGTGGGCGAACGCGGGGCCTTACTCTCCGGTGGCCAGAAGCAACGGATCGCAATCGCCCGCGCCTTTCTCCGCCAGGCACCCATTCTGATTCTCGATGAAGCCACCAGCTCCCTCGACTCCGACAGCGAAGCAGCCGTGCAGGATGCGCTGCGCCAATTAGTCATCGGAAAAACAGTCCTGATTATTGCCCATCGCTTCAGCACGATTCGCGACGCCTCCATGATTTTGGTTTTCGATCAGGGTCGCATCGTGGCCCAAGGCGATCACGCCGCACTGTATGCGGCCAACGCCCTCTATAAATCACTCTACGATCGCCAACAGGGCGCCGGTTGAGCGCCGCTGATGTCTGACGAGCCCAAAGAATTTAGCCGCGCGGTTGAAAATCTCATCGCCGGCTTTCGCGTACTGCCCGAAGACTCCAGCCGATCAAAACGGCGTACGCCCACCGATCTCACCGCGCTAGTCGACGAGTTGCTGATTAAATATCGCATCAGCCACGATTCACTCGAACACAGTATCCGTGAAAAATGGGTGGAGTTGGTCGGGGTCGCCAATGCGTCTTACTCCCATCCCGTAGTGATTGAAAAAGGCTTACTCGTGGTCTTGGTCTCTCATGCAGTCGTCCGCAACGAACTGTTTTTGCACCGCCAGTCCATTCTTGAAAAACTGCGAAAAGTACCCGGCTGCACCGCCATTAAAGGATTAGCCCTGCGCACGGGTTAGTGAGTTACGAGCCCAGGACGCTTAACCGGCGAAAGGGCTGCTCCCCCTCAGCCCGTTGCTACCGCGAGGCCTAAAAGCAGGCATTCATAATCTAATTTATTTCATAAAAACATATTCAGCATGCATTTGTGATTATATTCTAAATCAGCCAGCAATGAAATAAAACCCCCGTCTCAGCCAAAATTAGGCCGCGATAATTTATTAAATCCCCCTATAATTTGACGCCCTCCCCCCTCCCTGATTCTGGAAAAAAACGCTTGCAGGCGATGGGCGCGATTTAGTTAATGGGACCTTGCGTTAGTTGAAGCCTGCTGGTCGCAGACTTCAGCCACGGTCAGTCCGGGTAACCGGACGATAACGGTGCCGCCGGCCCTCCAAAAGCGGGTGGCACGAAGCCGCAAGGCCTCCAAACGATCGCGTAATCAACAATAAAAACCATGTCACAACCCGTTAAATCAGAAGTTATAGCCATATATAAAACCCACGAAAAGGACACCGGCTCCAGCGACGTCCAGATCGCGCTGCTCACCGCTCGAATCAATCACTTGACCGAGCATCTGCGCACGCATCGCAAGGATTTCCACAGCCGCCGTGGCCTTCTTCAAATGGCCAGTCGCCGTCGCAAGCTTCTTGATTACGTCAAGAGCGAGGACCTCGCCAAATACAACGACCTGCTGCAGAAGCTCAGTCTGCGCAAGTAACCGATTTCACGAAGGGCAGTCCACCGACGGGCTGCCCTTCGTTTTAGCTCTCCTCACTAGAAGCAGCCGCCCGGGACATTTCCGTTTGCCGCCCCACCCCGCTGGGACCGCCAATAGAAATTTCTCGGAGCTGATTCAGGGGAAGCGAAGAAAAAGGTAAAACAACCTGTAGCGCGGTCTTTGATCGTCGCCTACCTACCGGGCCTTGAGCGGCCCAACCTCCCATAATATGAATCAGAAACACAATGTTACCGTGCCCGGTCTCGGGCTCACGTTCTCCACCGGCTCCGTCGCCCAACTCGCGGGCGGCGCCGTCAACGTCAATGTCGGCGAAACCAATGTCTTCGTCACCGCCTGCGTCGCTCAGACCATGCGCCCCGGCCAAGATTTTTTCCCCCTCACCTGCGACTACCGCGATAAATACGCCGCCGCCGGCCGTTTTCCTGGTGGCTACTTCAAACGCGAAGGCCGCCCCAGCGAGCGCGAAATCCTCATCTCCCGCCTCTGCGATCGCCCCTGCCGTCCGCTCTTCCCGGAGGGTTTCCTCAATGAAGTGCAGATCATCGGCCAGCTGATGTCGGCCGACCTCATCAACGATTCCGATATCGCCATGGTCAACGGCGCCAGCGCCGCTCTCGCGATTTCTGACATTCCGTGGAACGGGCCGATTGGCTGCGTGCGCGTCGCCCTCATCGACGACGTGTTTGTCGCCAACCCAACCATCGAGCAGATGTACTCATCCGCCCTCGATCTCATCTACGTCGGCAATACGAAGGACATGCTGATGATCGAAGGTTCGGCCGACCAAATTTCCGAGGAGAGATTTGTCGAAGCCCTCGCTTTTGGTCACCAAGCGATTCAGCCCATCATCGCAGCGATTAAAGAATTAGTCGTCCTGGCTGGCAAACCCAAGGCCACCTTCAAGCTCGTCGGCGCTACCCCTGAGGCCCGCGCCATCATTGAGCGCGTCGTCCCGGCAGATCGCGTTTCCACCGCCATCTTCGGCTTTGAGAAAAATATCCGCTCGGCCAACGTCAAAAAATTAAAAGACGAGGCCAAGGCCGCTCTCGTTGCCGAGTTGGGCGAAGGCAAGTTCACCGATGTCGACCTCAACGTCGTCTTCGAAGACCTCCAATACAAAGCTTACCGCGCCACCGTGCTCGCCAAGGGCGTGCGCTCAGATCATCGCGATGCGAAGGCCCTGCGCCCGCTGCAATCCAAAGTGGGCGTCCTCCCGCGCGTGCATGGTTCCGCCATGTTCCAGCGTGGTGACACCCAGAATATTGCTATCGTCACCCTCGGGCCGACGAAAGAAGCGCAGGACATGGACGGACTCACCGGCGGCGCGACGTCGAAGAGCTTCATTCTTCATTACAATTTCCCGCCGTTCTCGGTCGGTGAAGCCGGTCGCTTCATTGGCCCAGGCCGCCGCGAAATTGGTCACGGTGCGCTGGCCGAGCGTTCGCTGGTGCCGATTCTCCCCCCCGAGGATGTGTTCCCTTACTCAATCCGTGTCGTCTCCGAAATCATGGCCTCCAACGGCTCGACCTCGATGGCTTCCATCTGCGGCGGTTGCTTGGCGCTCATGGATGCGGGCGTACCCATCATTGCGCCAGTCGCCGGTATTTCCTGCGGTCTGATGACCGAAATGGATGCCAACGGTGGCATCACCAAGTGGACGACCATCACCGACATTCTCGGAGAGGAAGATCATTTCGGCGATATGGATTTCAAGATCGCCGGCACGACGAAGGGCATCACGGGCTTTCAGCTCGACCTGAAAATCAACGGCCTGCCTTTTGAAATCGCGAAGACCGCGGTGTATCAAGCGCGCGACGCTCGCATTGAGATCCTCAAGTCGATGCTCGCCTCGCTACCGGCCCCACGCAAAGACCTCTCCCCCTACGCGCCCCGCATCCAAACGATTCAGATCGATCCAGAGAAGATCGGTCTGCTCATCGGACCGGGCGGCAAGACGATCCGCCGCATCACCGAAACAACCGGGGCGCAGATCGATATCTCCGATGATGATTCCGGCAAGGTCTTCATTTATTCGAATAACGCCGACGCTATGAACCGCGCCGTGCAGGAAATCGACGCCCTCTGCGGCGGTGGTTCCCAAATCGAAATCGGCAAGATCTACACCGGTCGCGTCACTGGGGTGAAAGAATTCGGCGCGTTCGTGGAATGTATGCCCGGCAAGGAAGGCTTGGTGCATATTTCCGAACTAGCCGACTTCCGCGTGCGCCGCACCGAAGATGTCGCCAAGATGGGCGACTCCATCACGGTCAAATGCGTGGGCATCGATGAGCGTTCGGGTAAGGTCCGTCTCAGCCGCAAGGCCGCGATGGCTGATCTCGAGGCGCAAAAGCAAGCCGCCGGCGGTGGCGAAGCGGCCCCCGCGGCTGAAGCACCGGCGCCAACCCAGTCCTAAGGTCGGGCCGGTCCTCAGGACCAAAGGCCCACTTTTTTCAAGCCGCGACCTCCGTCGCGGCTTTTTTCTTTCCGAAAATCGAAAGGTGCCTACGTTCCAAGACTCGTGCCGCCCGCCCATCACCAAGCTCTTCGTTCGGTTGCTTTCATCGAGGCTTTGCAGGGAATCATCGTGCTCATCGCTGGGCTGAGTGGCTCGCAGCGCTCAGCGGGGGCCGATCACCGCTAAAGCCGGCGATAATTTTATGAAACTCCTAGTCACCAACGACGACGGCATCGGTTCAGTATTTCTGCATGAATTAATTTTTGCGCTTAAGGCCGCGGGTCACCAGCTCTCTGTCGTCGCCCCCGCCACGGAACAAAGCTGGTCCGGTGCTTCCAAGACGCGCAACCGGCCAGTAAAATCGAGCGTCGTCGACCGCGGTTTTGGCTGCCCCACCTGGACCGTTGATGGCACGCCTTCTGATTGTGTTAATATTGCCCTAGCTCATCTCCTGCCCGAGCCAGTGGCGGGAGTGATCAGCGGCATTAACCTAGGCTTCAATTGCTCGCTCGGCTTCATTCTCGCCAGCGGCACGGTGGCGGGGGCCTGGGAAGGCGCTCTGCATGGATTACCCGCCATGGCCGTCTCTCAGGATATCGCGGAAACAGTCTACGCTCATCTCAAGGAAAAAGGCGGGGCACCTGATGCCACGCTACTGGCCACACTAAAAGCTTCGGCGGCTCATGCCGCGAGACTGGCCCCAGAACTTTTTGCCGCCACGCCCGTCGATAGCTTCACGGTGCATAACGTAAACTTTCCTTACCCCTGCCGCCCCGACACCGCCGTGCAACGCACCGTCCCTGCTCACGTGCACGTTCCCGGTTTATTCAGCCCCCAAGCGGACGATGGCTCTCATCGCCTCCTCTGGGGCAAAATCGATGATGTCTCCCCGCCAGCCCCCTTGACCGACGTCAGCTGCCTCGCGCAAGGCTTGATCAGCCACAGCGTGCTGGATTATCGCCGGCTTGGTCATGCTTGAAAATGAGGGTTACGGGGCACGCTTAATTTGACGGTGAAATAACCCAAGCCACCCCACACTCTACTGCCGCTAACCGCTTCTGCTACGGCCTCTCTCCCCGACCACCTTTATGATCGAAGTTGAAAATCTCACCCGCGTCTTCCGCACTTACAAAAAAAAGCCCGGCTTCTGGGGCGGCGTGCAGGGGCTGTTCCATCGCGAGTTTGAGGAAACCCGCGCCGCGGATCAGATTAGCTTCTCAATCAAAGAAGGTGAGTTCGTCGGTTTTCTCGGGCCGAACGGGGCCGGCAAAACCACGACGCTCAAGATGCTTTCGGGCCTGATTTATCCGACCAGCGGCCGGGCGAGCGTCGCGGGCTTCGACCCGTCCAAGCGCGAAAATGAATACCGCCGCCTCTTCGCCATTGTCCTCGGCCAGAAAAATCAACTCTGGTGGGACCTACCCGCCATCGAATCGTTCTATCTCCTGCGCGCCATCTATGGTCTCGAGCAGAAAGCTTATCAGGCCACCCTCGATGAACTCGTCACCTTACTCGGCGTCGGCGCGAAACTGAATGTCATGGTGCGTGAATTATCCCTCGGGGAGCGCATGAAGATGGAACTCATCGCCGCCCTCCTGCATCGCCCGCGGGTGCTCTTTCTCGACGAACCTACCATCGGCCTTGATGTGGTCTCCCAAAAGGCGGTTCGCGAATTTTTGCGTGATTATAATCGACGCTACAAAACCACGATTTTGCTCACCAGCCACTACATGGCCGACATCACCTCCTTGTGCGAGCGCGTGATCGTGATCGATCGCGGCAAAAAAATCTACGATGGGAATCTCGACCGCATCACGGGCGCCGGCGCCCAGCAGCGCATCATCAAGTTTAAACCCCGCGAGGCAGCCTTGCCGCTCGGCTGGCAACCGGCCCATGGCACGGCGAAGGTTTGTGATGATGGCGAGATGCTGCTGCATGTGCCCAGTGAGCAGGTTGTCACGGTCTGCCAACAAATTTTAGGGCTCGGTCAGGTGGACGATCTGACGATTCAAGATGTCCCCCTCGAAGATATTATCACTGAGCTGTTTTCCCGCGGCGTAGCCGCTAAATAGCGGCAAGCTTGCGCGCGCGACGTTTCCCGCTATCACTGCCGAGATGGAAATGGTTACTGCGCTCCTCTGCCTCGCCTTCGGCGGCGCTTTAGGCTGGTTTATCGCCCAAGCGCGGGCCGCGGCCACCAATGAACGCGCCCGGCTTCTAACCCTCGACCTCGAGGCGGCCCGCCTGCGCTTGACTGACCTTGAGACGAAAAAATCGAAAATTGAAAATGAGCTCTCCGCTGAGCGGGCCGCAGCCACCGAGAAAATTGGGGCGCTGACTGACGCGCACGAACGCCTGACTAATTCCTTCAAGGCTCTCTCGGCCGATGCGCTTCGCTCCAACAACCAATCTTTTCTCGAGCTGGCCCGTGAAACTTTTGGCAAACTGCATCAGCAATCCGCGGACGATCTGGGTAAACGCCAACAGGCCATCGACTCGCTCGTCAAACCACTCAAGGAATCTCTCGAGAAGGTTGACGCCAAGATCGGCGAAATCGAAAAAGCTCGCGCCGGCGCTTATAGCGAACTTTCCACCCAGTTAAAATCGCTCGGCAGCGCGCAGATCTCCCTGCAAGCCGAGGCCGCCAAACTCACCACCGCCCTGCGCTCCACCACGACCGCGGGCACATGGGGCGAACTGCAACTCCGGCGCGTGGTCGAACTCTCCGGGATGAGCTCCTACTGTGATTTTACGGAGCAACAAACTTCGGGTGGTTTTCGACCTGATCTGATTGTTCGACTCCCCGGTGGCCAGCAAGTGGTCATCGATGCCAAAGCGCCGAACGATGCCTATCGCGAAGCGGTGAATTCCTCCGATGATCAGGTGCGTTCCGCCAAATTAGCGGAGCACGCGGCCAAGGTTCGCGGCCATATCGATGCCCTCGGCGCCAAAGATTATTGGGCGCAATTTCAGCCTTCCCCAGAATTCGTCGTGCTATTTCTTCCGGGCGATCAATTCCTGGCCGGCGCCCTGCAAGGTGACCCGAATCTCATCGATCGAGCGATTAGCAAAAAAGTCCTGCTGGCCACGCCGGCGACACTCATCGCGCTCCTCAAGGCAGCAGCTTACGGTTGGCGCCAAGAAGCGGTTTCAAAAAATGCCGACGAAATCGCCGACCTTGGGCGGCAACTCTACGATCGCATTAAAGGCTTCGCTGAACATCTCGAGAAAGTTGGCCGCAGCCTCGAGACCGCCAGCAAATCGTATAATTCAGCGGTGGGGGCCTACGAAGGCACACTTCTCCCCGGGTCACGTAAATTCTTAGAACTCGGCGCCAAAGGCGTGAAAGAGATCATTGAGCCGAGCCTGATTGAAACAACTCCGCGCGAGATCACCAAGCGCAGTTAAGATTGCGGCCGGCCCCATAGGCTCAGCCCCAACTTTCTGGTCGTGACTTTCGCCGTTTTTTTGTGGCCAATCACTCCATGCAATCACCCGAAGGCATTTGGCAACCGCTGTACGCCGAACTCGACGGCGAAGAGGCCCCCAAAATGATGCTCGATAAAATGGAGCTGGAACTGACCGGCGGAGAATATGCCGTGCGCTTTGGTGGCGTCACCGCTGATCAAGGCACCTACACGATCGAGCCGGCCGGCTTAACCTTACACGGCGTCACTGGCCCCAATGCGGGGCGAGCTATTCCCGCTATTTTTAAATTTGCCGGGGGCGCGCTTTCCATCTGCTACGGGCTCAGCGGCGTCCGCCCAGAGAAATTTTCGACCGGCAAGGATCAGCAGATCTATCTCGTCAATTATCACCGCAAAGATCTTCCGGCTAACGCCTAATCTAGTGCGGCCGCGGCCGCGTCTCTCGACTTATCTTTTTTGTGTCTGTGCAGCTCTCCGCTCTTCATCTGTACCCCGTTAAGTCTTGCCGCGGACTCAGCGTGACCTCGGCGGCCATCGACGCCTTCGGCCTCGTGGGGGATCGCCGCTTCATGGTGGTGAATGCCGCGGATGGTCAATTTATCACCCAGCGCACCCATCCGCGCATGGCGCTGATTGAAACGACCCTCAGCGCCGACGTCCTGATTCTTTCTTCACCTAATCAGGGAGAGGTCAGCGTGCCCCGCTTTACGGGTGGGACGATCACCCCTCGAAAAGTTACGGTCTGGTCTCATGCCGCCATCGCCGATGACTGCGATGACGCGGCCGCCGAGTGGCTCACCCGTTTCCTCGGACAACCCGTGCGACTCGTGCGCATGGGAACGGCATTTCACCGGCCCATTAAATCCCACCGGGGACCAGCCGATGACGCCGTATCGTTTGCCGACGGCTATCCGGTGCTTATGATCAGCGAAGGCTCACTCGCTCAGCTTAATGATCGGCTCATCGCACAACAACAAGACCCTCTACCGATGAATCGCTTTCGCCCGAATTTAGTGGTGAGTGGATGCGCGGCGTTTGCCGAGGATGGCTGGCTTCGGCTGACGATCAATGATGTTGCCCTCCGCCACGCGGGCCCCTGTGCACGCTGTGCGGTTACAACCGTAGATCAGCTCACCGCCGAGCGCGGCCTTGAACCGCTCCCCACGCTCGCCGCCTATCGGCGCGATCCCACCGACGCCACGAAGATTAATTTTGGCGTTAATTTTATCAATGAAACCAAGCGGGGGATTTTACGCGTCGGTGACCGGGTAATCGTCATGCCGTAAACATGACGCCCAGAACAAAAATATTTCCGCGATGAACCAAAATACCTGGTCCGATTTTACTAACGCAGAGAGCCTACTGGCGATCGGCGTCGCCCTTATTATGATTGGTATTATCCTGCAGGGCTTTGTGCGCAGCAATCGCCGGGCGAGCGCGCTGCGTCACCAGCATTGGCTCCATACGCGCCAACTGGGCGAGAGCGAGCCCGCCGGTCAATCCCCCAATTGGTTGGAGCGAAGGCTGCCGCTGATTGCTAACCTCGCCGGGGTCACGGGCTGCGTGATCACGCTGATTTCATTTTTTCGAAAATAATCAACCCGCCTGAGCCAGGGCCTAATATAAGCGAGCGACTGGTCGCCGCATTCTACTGAGCTAATCCTCACCGGGCCGGCCACGGCGTGATTTTGTTTTCGCGCGATGCTTTTTTCCCTCGATCATCCGCGCCTTCTGCCCCCGAGATTTCTGCCGCAGCTGCCGCCGAATGAGTTCACGCGAGGCTTGCGCCTGCCGCCCAGCCTTCGCCCTAAGTTCAGTTAGCTTCTCCGCTAATTCGCTCCAAGCGAGCAGCCGATTTACACTCTGGCTGCGCTCTCGCTGACACCGCACCACGACCCCCGTCGGCCGATGCTGCAGCCAGACCGTTGAGGAGGTTTTATTGATTTTCTGCCCACCGGCCCCAGTGCCGCGGATGAATTGCTCCGTCACGTCTTCCGCTCGGACCCCCAAAGCGGTCAAACGCGCCTGCACCGCTGCGCTTAAGGTATCAGGGAAATTGCCCATCGAGGAGTTTAGCCACAAATCGATCGAAAAAGATACGCCAAACCTCGCTCAACTCGGGCCATCGCCTGCCGCGCGGCTCTCCGCGCAATTTACCGTGATTTTTTTATCTTTTCGCTGCTATATCCTGCAACCCTGAGCCCTTTTTGCAGTCTGATCTGTTCCGTCACCCAACCGCCTGACTACACAATAATCGCGCATCTTCACTTGTCACTTTTCCCCTCCCCCTGCTAACTCTCTTCCCATGATTAATGGTCCCGACTGGTCCCTGAAACTACGCAACGAAATCGGCCAGGCCGTGATCGGCCAGAATGTCGTCATCGAACGCATGCTGGTCGCCCTGCTCGCCAACGGCCACGTACTGCTGGAGGGCATGCCGGGCTTAGCCAAGACGCTCCTCATCAAGTCACTTGGCTCCGCTCTCGGCGTCCAATTTGAGCGCGTTCAATTCACCCCCGATCTGCTTCCCAGTGACGTGGTCGGCACCATGATTTTTTCCCCCAAGGATGGCGGCTTCGCCACGCATAAGGGCCCCATCTTTGCCAATTTGGTTTTGGCGGATGAAATCAACCGGGCGCCGGCTAAAGTGCAATCGGCCCTCCTCGAGGCCATGCAGGAACGGCAAGTTACTATCGGCGGCAATTCCCATAAACTCCCGCGGCCATTTTTTGTTATGGCGACGCAAAACCCTGTCGAACAAGAAGGCACCTATCCGCTCCCAGAAGCGCAGACCGATCGTTTTCTTTTTAAACTACTCGTGGATTATCCCTCGGCCGCCGAGGAATCATCGATGATGCAAATGTGGGGCCAGGTCACCAAGC
The DNA here is from genome assembly GCA_002304425.1 of Opitutia bacterium Tous-C10FEB. Taxonomy (GTDB): domain Bacteria; phylum Verrucomicrobiota; class Verrucomicrobiia; order Opitutales; family Opitutaceae; genus Lacunisphaera. The sequence goes on along the minus strand of NEUY01000036.1, from coordinate 688 downwards.
AGCCGGAAGTGAAGGCGGTTTCGAGCGGCGAAGAGCTGCTCGAGCTTCGCACGCAAGTCGACGCGATCCACGTCTCCCCAGCCGTGCAGGCTTATATTCTCGCCCTGGTGCGGGGCTCGCGCGACCTCGCCGCCCAAGCTGAAGGTGGCAGCAACAAACGGTTACTCAATTTCGGCGCTTCTCCCCGCGCTTCGCTCGCGCTCTTCCAAGCCGGCCGCGGCCTCGCCTGGCTGCGCGGCGCTGATTACGTTTCGCCTGATCTGATTCAAGAAATTTTCCACGACGCCCTTCGCCATCGTGTCGGCCTCACCTACGAAGCCGAAGCGGAAGGCCTTTCCGCCGATAAGATTCTCGATCAGGTGCTGAACCGCACGGCGGTACCAGCCAAAGCCTGATCGTACGCGGGGAAGACGAGTTATCCCTGACGAGCCGCGGCTCAGCAGAAAACTTGGCCTCCCGACCCAGTCCGCTCCATGTCTGTTCCCACGCCTAATTCCACCTCGCTGGTTACCTCCCAGCTCGCGCTGCTCAAGCAGCTCGAATGGCGCGTGCGTCACGCCGTGGAAAATGTGCTCAGCGGCGAATATCGTTCTGCTTTTCGCGGCCGGGGCATGGAGTTTGACCAAGTGGTTAAATATACCTTCGGCGACGATATTCGCGACATCGACTGGAACGTCACCGCTCGCCT
>NEUY01000035.1 GCA_002304425.1 Opitutia bacterium Tous-C10FEB | reverse complement strand
AGTTGATACTGGCGAGCCTGGCCGGAGAGAAAGCTGACCAGGGCTGGATCGTGATCCAAGGCGGGGAAAATCATATCGTAGGCGAGCGCGAGTTCCATGCTTTCCCGGCAGGCATCATGCCAGACAGTCACCATCCCCGCACCCACGACGGGATCGACCCGCTCATACGATAAACCCTGTTTCAGGAAATCAAAGGTCGGATAGAGATCCGCTACGCGATCGAGCATGATGGCTGCTTTGTGGGCGTAAGCGGGGTCACCGGTGAGCACGTAAGCCATCGCGAGGGTGCGAATACCCGTGAGCATGACTTGTTTCCATTGGCCATAGATCAAGTAAGCGCCGATAAAATGCCAACGGTTCGAGCCATCGCTGTAGCCGGTGCCATCGTCGACGCCAAACCCGTGCAAGGGATCGGTGGCGGCGGGGTGGTCAGCGTTGACCAAGAGCGAACGGTCGGCGCGGGCCGGATCAAAAATTCCGTGGGCGTCGATTCCTGACTTATAAAATGCCGCAAAATCATTTTTCGGGAAAGTTTCCTGACAATGCGGGCAGGCTACTTTCCAAGGAAGATTGAGCGCATCAATTTTCCAAGTATTCATGGGCGTGCTTTGCCGACACTGCGGGCAAAAGCCATTAGACCACACGTGCCAGGAGCGTTGGATGGTGGCGCCAAACATGGCCGACCAGAGCTCGGCATCAGATTGCTTAAGCCAAGCTTGGGCGGCGGTGAGGCAGGCTTGAGCCTGCGCTTGGGCGGCGGGATTTTCAGCTAGGTTGCGGCGCAGAATCTGCGTTACAGCCGGAGGGAAAAAAACGGATTGGGTTTTTTCGCGGTAACTTTCGGCTTGGCTCGATGCGGGGAGCAGCGCGAGCAAGAGGTTGATCAGCAGAGGAACGCAGCGCTGCGCGGGGGCCGGAAATAAATAGATCATGATGCTTTAAAGTATTTTTTAGGGTGAAGTGCTGCGGGGCTGATGGCGGGCCAATCATCCGCGTCAAGGGACACGGCCCTCGTGGGATCAGGCACGGCCCCTTTCATGGCGCGCGCACTCTAAGAATTTAAGCCGAAAAGCGCGGCTTAGCAGCTGACATTCTTCCCTTCGCCGCCGAAGTGACTGAGTCGTTCCGCTTCGGCCGTCTTCGAGACGCCCGTGGGCGCGTAGTGGAACTGCAGGGCGCGGCGGCGATTATCAGACGAATTGTGCGGCGTGCCGTGCGGCAGGAGTCCGTCGAAAAACAACAAGCCACCGGGCTTAAGCGGTACGGCTACTGACTTAGTCCCCAGAATGGTATTGTCGCAAATCTGCCAGTCGCGGCGCTGAAAATGTAGAATGGGGCCCTCTTGATGGCGGCCGGGAAGAATTTGCATGCAGCCGTTTTCTACGGTGGCTTCATCGAGTGCGATCCAGACGCCCACAATCGGTGTGCCGATGGGGTAATCGAAATAGGCCTTATCTTGGTGCCAGGGTTTTTCGCGGCCGAGGCGAGGTGGCTTAATGAGCGCCATGTCTTGAAACATGGAAGGCTTGGCGCCGAGCAACAGGGGCTGGAGGGCGGCCAACATTTGGGGGTGGTGGGAAATCGCTTTGAGTCGCTCGTCAAAATCGACGAATAGACCTAATTTCCGCACGGCATCCTGGCGCTGTTCGGGCCCTAGGGTAGCTAAAATTTCCTTAGCTTTCCCTTCAAAGTAAACGTGTTTGAAATCAGGGCGGCGCCCCATGATGAGGCTGACGAGCCCATCGATCGCATTTTGGATTTCCGTCGGGGTGAAAGCTTGGCGGACGGCGAGATAGCCGTGTTCGTGATAAAAGGCGATTTCCGCTGGGCCGATATCCGTCAAGCGTTCCACGCTGTGGGCCGTTGCAATCGGCTGATAAAGGTCGGGCGCATGCATATCAGCGACGACATCAAATAAAACGGGTTCCGTGGTCGAGGGGGTGCTCATGGACTGATCGAAGGTAAAAAGTCTAATCTAATTAAGTCCCCATAGATGAGTTGTCTAGCGGAATAATTCCAGCCTAACTTATCGATTATGAGTCGAACAGTACGACTCAATCGGTCGTCAAAAAATAGCCCTGCCGCTGAACTTAAACACCTTGGGCTGACTTTGCTCACCTCGCCGGCAGCGTGGTTCCGCTGATTTATCATAGGCTCGCTTGTCGCTCGACGAGGTTGACCCCGTCCGTTAATCGAACGGGCCCGCTATTCATTTTAAATTATCGACTCCATGTCTCCCCGCGAATTACCCATTTATGAACTCGAGAGCCGCCTCTTGGCGGCTGTTCAAGGGCAGGGGCGTTTGATTGTACAGGCACCGACGGGGTCGGGCAAATCAACACAGGTTCCACAGATGCTACTGAAGCATGGCCTGCTCGGTAACGGCGAGGTGGTGGTGCTCCAACCGCGCCGACTCGCGGCTCGCATGTTAGCTAAGCGGGTGGCGGAGGAAGTGGGGACGAAGTTGGGGGAGATCGTTGGGTATCAAATCCGCCTCGACTCCCGCATCTCTCAGGCGACGCGCATTCGGTTTGTCACGGAGGGCATTTTGCTTCGGCAGATGTCCTTTGATCATGCTTTGCGGGGCATCAGCGCCATTATTTTCGATGAATTTCATGAGCGGCATCTGTACGGTGATATTAGTTTGGCGCGGGCGGTGCAGATTCAGCAGACGACCCGGCCTGATCTGAAAATCATCGTGATGTCGGCTACCCTCGATGCGGCGCTGCTAAAAACTTACCTCGCGCCGTGTGAAATCCTCACGTCCCAAGGTCGCACCTTTCCCGTTGCGGTGGAATATTTGTCGAAGTCCGTCGATTTCGAGCACGACCCGGTTTGGGTGGTGGCAACGCGGGAGTGTGAGCGCATCGCGGCGCAGAGTACGGGTGATATTTTAGTCTTCATGCCGGGAGCTTTTGAAATCAGCCGGACCGTGCAGGATGTGCAAGGCTCGCACGCGTTGCGCGGTTTCTTGTGTTATCCGTTGCACGGTGAGTTACCACCGGAGCAGCAAGACCGGGCCGTGGCGCGGTACGACACCCGCAAGATAATCGTTTCCACGAACGTGGCGGAAACCTCGCTCACGATTGACGGCGTGATGGCGGTGGTCGACTGCGGCCTAGCCCGAGTGGCGCGCTATGATCCGCATCGCGGCATTAATACGCTCCTCGTGGAGAAAATTAGTGTGGCCTCATCTGATCAGCGGGCCGGTCGCGCCGGTCGAACGGCGCCGGGGATTTGCGTGCGACTCTGGACTGAGCGCGAACACGCCCAGCGGCCCTTGCAGGAATTGCCCGAAGTGAAGCGACTGGATTTGGCGGAAGTGGTGCTCACGCTTAAAGCGGCGGGGATCGATGATATTAATCATTTTCCCTGGCTCGAAAAACCCGAACCCAAAGCCTTGGAACGAGCCGAAGGATTGCTCGAGGACCTCGGAGCAGTTGGGCGTGTTGGGCCCGATGCGCCTCCGCTCACTGGTCAAGCGATCGGGGTGGAGACACGTTTACGATCACCCACGCGCATCACCGAGATCGGCCGACGCATGCTGCGATTCCCGATGCATCCGCGTTATGCTCGAATGTTTTTAGCGGCGCAGGATTATGGTTGTGTGCGGTCAGTGGCGTTGATGGCGGCCCTGACGCAGGGAAGGAATTTTCTTTTGCGCAATGTCGACAAGCGAACCGCCGAGGCCCGGGAGGAACTCTTTGGTGAAGAGCATGAGTCGGATTTCTTTTTGCTGATGCGGGCCTGGCGCTATGCGGATAAGGCGGGTTACAATCAGGAGGCCTGTCGACGGCTGGGAATTCATGTGCAGGGGGTCCGCCAGGTTGGGCCGCTGTTTCAGCAATTTCTGGAAATTGCCCAAGCGGAAGGCCTCGATGTAGCGGAGAAGCGCATCGATGGGGTCGCCGTGCGCAAATGCGTGTTGGTCGGTTTCAGTGATCATCTCGCTCGGCGGCTCGATGGCGGCACCTTGCGTTGCGAGTTGGTGCATAAGCGACGGGGCGTGCTGGCGCGGGAGAGCTGCATTGACCAAGCGACCTTACTCGTCGCGGCGGAAATCACCGAAATCGAAAGTCGCGGCGAAGTTAATGTGCTGCTAAATCTTTGCACGGCGGTCGAGGAAGCGTGGTTGAAAGAAATTTTCCCAACGGATTTTCAAGCTGCAGGCGGCGTGCTTTACGATGAAACCGCTAAACGCGTGTTAGCGCGCAAGGAGCGGCGCTTCCGCGATCTCGTATTGGATTCCAAGCAAACCGCGGAGGAACCCCCCGAGGGAGAAGCTGCGGCCCTGCTTGCCCGCGAGGTGGCGGCGGGGCGCATTGGGCTGACGGAATGGAATGAAGCCGTCGAACAGTGGATCATCCGCGTAAACTGCCTCGCCAAATGGTGGCCTGAACTCGAGGTGAATCCCATTACCGAGGCTGATCGGGCCACCCTGATTGAGCAGATCTGCTACGGCAGTTATGGCGCGCGGGAATTAAAAGATAAACCGGTTATGCCCGTGTTGCGTGATTGGCTGCTCGCTGAGCAGTTGGCCGTGCTCGATGTTTATCTGCCGGAGCGGATCGAAATGGCCAACGGTCGGAAAGCGCGGTTGAGCTATAGCAAGGATGGGCCGCCCGTGATGAGCGCGCGCATTCAAGAACTTTATGGAATCAGCGCAACGTTCTCGCTCGGCCAAGGCCGAGTTGCCGTGAAAATCGAGGTGCTGGCGCCCAATCAACGGCCGATCCAAGTCACCGATGATCTGAGTAATTTCTGGCGCGAGCAGTACCCGAAAGTGAAAGCTGAGTTGTCTCGTCGGTATCCCCGCCACGAGTGGCGGTGAGGTCGGTGGCTTTCAGTTGAAGGTGCGCCAAACTCAGGGAATTTTATCCGCCGCGCCGACGAACACGAGGTACATGTTCCCCTCGGTGAGGCGGGTGTTCTCGGTATTCGCACCAAGCGTCAGACTGGCGTTCGGTTTTACGTCGTGGCGGTAAAGATCCATGGTTTGTCCCGCGACGTTGATCGTTAAATTAGCGGGCTTAAATTGTTTCGTTAGCCAACTCGGCGGAGGAAGCCGATGATCGTGGGCGATCCAGACGGTCGCGTGATTTGCGACTGCGAGTTCGATTAGATCCACCGCGCTGTAGAGCGCGTCGCGATTATCGGCCTGCACCCAGTCGGCGCCTTGGAGCGCGGCGGGCAGGGCGGTGAAGGGAGAATCGATGTTAACGTAAGCGTTCTTGCCGTCGCGGGCGTCGATCTCGACGTGCACAATGGAGGCATTCGGCGCGGTGTAGTTGAGGGTTTTGATGAATTTTCCAAGCAGCATGGTGCCAGACGATTTCGTCGTCGCGGTCATCGTTGCGCCAATGGTTCGGACTGGTTGCGACGGCAGCTTCGCAGCGGGTACAGTCGGCAGTGCGCCCGCATAGGCCACCGACTCGACGCTGATGCTGGCTGGTTTCAGGCCCTCACTGCGGGCGGTGAGGGTGAGTTTTCCAGCCGTGCGACCGGCGCGTACGGCGACGCGATTGATCCCGGCCTCTAGGTCAAGGGAGGTGTGGTTGGTCGAATTAATCTTTCCGCTATTGTATCCGCCGCGCCAAGTGCCGGGCCCGGTGAAGTCGAAATCCACTTTCTGCTGGAAAGTCGGTACACGATCACCCTTGGCGTCCACGGCCTCGACATCAAAGAGCGCGACGTCGGCGCCATCGGCGATCACGCCACCGGGTCCAACCAGTGAGGTGAGGCGCAAGGCCACCGGTGCGCCAACCGTGTGCTCGGTCGCAGTGGCGATCACTTGGCCCGCGCGAGAAGCGACGGCTTTAAGTTCGCCCGGAACGAAAGCGATATCGGCGAAAGTGAAAAGATAGCGGTTCGAAATTTTTCCGTGACCGAGTGATTGGCCGTTGAGGAACAGCTCAACGTTATCGCCATTCGAGGCGACGTAGATGGTTTTTTTCGTTCCTACCGGATAGGACCAGTGGCCGATGAGATGTACCTGCGGGTCGTCACGAAACATCGCCGCCGTCACGTAATAGGCCTCCTTGGGCAGGCGAACGCCGTCGACCTCGCCGCTGGTGCGGGCGACTTCTACCCCGACGCGGCCCCCGCTGGTGCTGTCGGAGAAAATCCAGTTGGCCCCGCCGGCGTGGTTATCCGCCCCGAGTTTTTTCACGTAATGGCCCACTTGATTAACGGCGTATTGTTCGGACGTGAGCTGGTAGGTCTGACCTTTCGCTTCTGGGTAGCCGAAGTTAGGGGGGGAGTTGTGGTCCCAGATGCGGCGGGGAGATTCCTCGCGATTGTATTCACCTTCAATAACCGGCAAGCGGGCGATCTCACGGCCGCCCTCGGTGCCGATGCCGACGTCCATGAATTCGGCCGTGATAGCATCGGCGCGGCGGTGGGCGTAGGCGCGACCGCCGTGCGGATCATATTGATCCATGAGTTCGCGTAATTCCTTAGCATGGGCCCGCGAGACTTTCTGGTTACCGCCTTCCCAGATAAAAATTGAGGGATGGTTGCGATAATAGATCAGTACGTCGCGCTGGTTAGCCACGCGGAGGGCCCAGGCGCCGCCGATGGTGTCGCTTTCACCGTCCCCACCGGGTTGAACCGCAATGAGGCCGAGCTGGTCGCCGGCGCTAATCTGGGCGGGTCCACCGGGGACATGGCCCCAGCGAACAAAGTTACCGCCGCCATCTTTCATGAGCTGCAGAGTAAAGGCTTGTAACCAATCGGGCAGTGCGGCGCCGAGGCCGGGCCACTCATTGGTGGCTTTCTGGCCCCAACCGTGAAGTTTTACGTGGGCGCCATTCACGAAAAGACCAGCGTTGGGATCCCAGCGAATAGCGCGAATTCCGAGCGGAACGGAAGTGTCATCAACCCGCTGTCCGTCGACGCGCAATTCCACCGCAATGCTATACATATGTGGGTAGGCGGGCTCCCAGAGGTGAGGCGAGGCAAGACGACCGGTTAAGCTGAAGCTTAGCGCTGATCCCGCTGGGATGCTCTTCGTCTCGACAAATGTTAACACCGGCTCACCGCGCGCATCGCGCACGGTGGCTTCGACTGAGAGGTTAACGGCGCGGGGGTGTTCATTGCGCACCGGCACCGTGAGACTCACCTGCGCCGACTTTTCGGTGATGTCGGTGGCGTAAGCGTAGGGACCCTCGGTCTGGAGAAAACTGTAGAGCGGCAGGGTGATGTGCAGCGGATCGGTGACGATGAGGCGGACATTACGATAAATGCCACCGTGGGCGGGGTGCCAGTGGGGATTGTTCCAAGGGATTTGGTCGGCCTGCAGTTCCGCCAAAGTCGCGGGGATTTTCTCCATGAGCTTTTTCGAAAGCTGCGCGAGATTCGGATGCGTCTTCTCATTGGTGGCAGCTTGCGGCGCTAGACTGGGATCGAGTGGATCCTTCATGAAGCGGTTGTCTGCCATGACCGCGAGTAGGTTGGATTCACCAATTTTTAGGTAGGGGGTCAGGTCGAAACCAAACGGAGTGAATCCCCCTTTGGCGGTGCCGAGCAAATGTCCGTTAAGATAAACCTCTGCTACTTGGCGTACGGCTTCGAATTCGATAAAGACTTTGCGGCCCTGCCAGGAGTCCGGTGCAGCGAAAGTTTTTCGGTACCACGTGCGACCGCTCCACTGCGCTTGTTCACCGCGATGACCGGCTAGGGACCAATTATCAAAGGTGTCGGTATCGTTGTAGGTGTGCGGCGTGGAGACGGTGGTCCAGGTGGAATCATCGAAACCGGGAGTGGCCGCCCCCGTGGGATCAGCTTGGATAAACTTCCAATCGGGATTGAAATTGAGATTGAGCCGCTCCGCACTCCAACCGGTAAGGCTCAACAATCCTAGCGTGAAAAGAGCAAGGAGGGGTAATTTCATGGCAGAGGAAAATTGCGAACGCGGTCTGTGAGGACGAGCGAGGATTTGTCCGTATCGTTAAGCAAGCTGGGCCTCGCTCATTGAGGTTTAAGCGGGGAGATATTTGCGCTGGGCCTTGAGGAAAGTTTTACTTCGCAGTCTGACCTCGGGAATTATCCCATAGCGGTGGAGTAATTTTACTTTCGCCTTTTGCTCTCTTCGTCCCGCGTTGCCGGAGGCCTGGCCTGATTGGCCGCAGCGCAATGGTGCTGACCGTCACGGGTTGCTGTCCCATCGGGTCCGCGCCCCTCGCTCGCAGCAGATCCGGCGCCTGACGCCGTAAATAATTTTTTATCGGCGCGCGACTAACGACGCTGCGCGCGGAGGAGAGCTTCCAGGAAATAATAATCGGCGTAATTCAGGGGTGTATCGATTTCACTCTTTCGGGGATAATTGCCCGTCCCATGTTGGAGGAGAAAGCCCCCGTTGGTACCCACCGCCGCGAGATAAGCGGGTGAAGCAAGACTGCGCAGCTGGGTTTCGGCGAGCGCGGCGTAGGCGCCGGCGGCCTGCTTATTCGCGGTTAACCCGGCGAGTTCAAAAAATGCTGAGCTCATGATCGCTCCAGCGGAGACATCGCGAATTGGTTCCGGTGCACGCGGGGCGTCAAAGTCCCAGTAAGGAATTTTATCCGCCGGTAGGCGGGGATGATTCATAATGAAAGCCGCAATTTTCTCGGCCTGAGTCAGGTAGCGCGCTTCGCGGGTTTCGCGATAGAGCATGGTGTAACCATAGAGTGCCCAAGCTTGCCCGCGGGCCCAGCTCGAGTCGTGGCTGAGGCCTTGATGAGTGATTCGGCGAATGATTTGTCCGGTGACCGGATCATAGTCGACCACGTGCACGGAGCTGCCGTCGGGGCGGAAATGATTTTTTAAGGTAGTATCGGCATGGGCGAGGGCGATGGTCTGGGCGGCGGGATCACCACCATGACGAGCAGCCCACAGCAGCAATTCTAGGTTCATCAGATTATCGATGATGACCGGAAATGTGAAGGCGGTCGCCGGGCGATCCCAAGATTTGAGTGAGGCGATTTTGGCGTTATACCGAGAGCTCAGCGCGACCGCGCCGTTTAGAATCACGGGCAAGTACGCGGGATTTTTAGTCAAACGATAACCTTGACCGTAGCTCGACATGAGGATGAAGCCGACATCATGAGAACCTTGGTAAGATTGAATTTGCTCGAGTTGCGCGGTGAAGCGCGCGGCGACGTCCCGCCATTTGACCTCGCCCGTGGCTTCGTACAAATACCAGAGCGACCCCGGAAAAAAGCCACTCGTCCAATCTTTGGGGGCGACGGTAACGAATTGATTATTTTCGAACGTACGCGGGAATTTATCTTCAAATGACTGGTGGTCGAGCATCCACTGGTACTGTTGCGCAGCCGTCGCCAAGGTCTGCTGAATTACCTTGGCCAGCGGGGCGGGTGCGCTCTCAGCGGTTAGCGTCGAGGCTTGCGCCAAAACCAAGCTGAGCGTCAACGCCAGGCCTATTTTAATGAGGGAAAATGAACGATGGTTAATCATGGAGAAAAAAGAAGCGGGGCATTATGCAGCAACCGCCAACGAGCACTGGCGGGGGAGTTTGCGGCAAATTTAACGTAATACGGGCGCGCCTCTGAGTCGGGGTGCTGGCGCAGATGAGCATGGAGCAAAGGAATTAAGCGTGTTCGATCAGCCGCAACCACGTCGGATTTTGGCCACGGTTTAGCCGGGTCAACATAGGGAGCGAGATAGGTCAGCGCCGCGCGCAAACTGCGGCCGTCGGTGGTGGTGTAATGGTGCCAGTCGATATCCACATGACGGGCCAGCTGGGCGCAGCTGAAGAGGGCTTCTAAGTTGAAGCACGAATAATTGAGCGAATTGGTGCGGGCAAGTTCGAGGGGTTGCGCGCCACCAGGGAGAATTTGGTGAGCGAGGTGGCGAGTGAGTCCGGCCGTTAAAATTTTCTTGGCCTCAGCCGGCTGCTGCAAAACCAGAGCGAGATGGGCGGCCTGCACATCATACCAAGTTCCGTGGTTATTGCGTTCGCCTTGTTCATCCAATCCGTGGGGGCTGGTGGTGAGCCACGTATAAAAAGCAGTTGTCCACGCGATCAAGGCGGCACGATCGGCCGCCGTCCAAGCGGGTGATCCGTCCAGTAAAGCCAAAGCGTCGTGGATGGTTGTGAGGTGCCGCGATTCGATAATTCCAATCCCGCGGCCATCATTTATCCCCGGAATGGCCTGAGCGTGTTGCAGATTCGGATTCATGCGGGTGGCTGGGTCGAGAAACCAGACGCGCGCCAATTGGGCCGCTTTTTGTGCGTAGCGTTCATCCGTAGTAAACCAGTAGGCTAGCCCTAGGGTTTGGATCGCATCGCCCACTTGGCCGAAGGCGGTGTCATCGGTATTTTTTTTGCTGGTGGGATTGACGTCCCCGTCGCGCCGGATGTACGGCAAGCCATTCGGTTTGCTGGGGTCGGGCCACCAGTAGGGGCCAAAGCTAAAATAATCGTGTTGGTCCCCGCTGGCGGGGAGCAGGCTTTTATCCATCACCGAGGGCGGGCGAAGTTTCAAAGCCCGCTCAGCCTCCGCGGTTAGCTTAGTTAAAGCCGGCTGTAGAGTGGATGCTCCGCCGGCTAGACTCGCCCGGGCCTCAAGGAGAGAGAGGGCATCCCATGAGTAGACACGCGGCGCGCGGGCACGGCTAAGTTCGCTGGCTGCGCCTGACGGCGCGGCCGCGACGAGTGAGCAGACTAATAATCCGCCGGTGAGGAGGAAGCGGCAGGCCCGGGTGATAAACATGGGAGCTTACGAATTTGTTTTCGCGCTAGGCTGCACAATCGGCTGGGCGCCTTGCCAGCCCCGGCGCCATTGGGCCATGAGTCGTTCGACGAGCTCGGTGTGCGCGGGATCTTTGGCGATGCTCGTATTTTCCATCGGGTCATTTTGGTGATCGTAAAGCTCGATGGCATCGATTTTCGAGTGGTCCTTGCGGTCGACCCAGACGGTGAGGCGATAGCGGTCGGTGCGCATGGCATACCCCATCAAGCCGTCCGGGGAATTGGTCTGGGCGCGCGAGCGGGGATACTGGCTGAAGGCCGCGGTTTTCCAGGCGCGATGGGGGTTGTCGAGGAGGGGTTTCATGCTGACGCCCTCCAGATGGGCCGGCAAAGGCAGGCCCGCTAGTTCCGCTAGCGTGGGGTAGATATCAACAAATTCGACCAAGGCATTTGACTTGGCTCCGACGGCCTTCATGCCCGGCGCAGAGAGCAGCAACGGGGTGTTCGTATCGTTCTCGGAATTGCTGTGTTTGCACCAGGCATCGTGCTCGCCGAGTTTCCAGCCATGGTCGCCCCAGAGGACGATGATGGTGTTCTCGCGCAGGCCGAGGCGGTCCAGCTCATCCAGCACCTTGCCGAGTTGCGCGTCCATGTAGCTGATTGCGGCGTAATAGCCGTGCTTCAACTGACGGGCGAGGGGATCCGGGACCGAGTCAACGGGGATGCCGTTGTAGTTGCGCAATTCACCGCCCGGCAGGATAGCATATTCTGGGGCGCCCTTGGCGCGGAATTTGTTCGGGGCCAGCTCGAGCTTGGCCGGATCATAGAGGTCCCAGTATTTCTTCGGCGCGACGAACGGCAGGTGGGGTTTGATGAAACCTACGGCGAGGAAGAACGGCTCCTTTTTCTGGCTCATCTCGCGCAGGGTCGCGACGGCGAGATCGGCGACCTTGCCGTCTTGGAAGGTGTCATCCGGCACATCGGCGGCCTCGAAGGCAGGTCCGCGGGAATTGAGGCCCGTCGAGGGCGGGCCGTCGGCGGACTTCTCCGCGGGCGGCATCTTCTTGCCCTTGCCTTTCCCCGCGGACTTGCCGGCATCGTCCGGCTCGATTTCATACTGCCGCTGGTCGAGCTTGACGTTTTCGGGCAGGGCGTAGCGCACGGCCTTGGGCGTGGTTAACGGGACCGACCAAGTGGCATCGTCAGCCAGATTGCCGTGGTAGATTTTGCCCATACCTTGGACAAAGTAGCCGTGGTTCTTGAAATGCTGGCCCAGCGTGACGACGTTGGGCAGGGCGGCCCGGAAATGCGTGACGAGGTCCCAGACCTGCGTGGTGTCGGGTCGCGTGCCCGTCATCAGGCTGGAGCGGGTGGGTGAGCAGACGGCCTGCTGGCAGTAGGCGCGGTTAAACGTCATGCCGGCTTGGGCGATGCGATCGAGGTTGGGGCTCTTGATGTAGCTTGCCCCGTAGGCCCCGAATTCGGGGCGCAGGTCATCGACGGCGATGAAGAGGACGTTGGGCCGCTTGGCGGCGGGCTCGGCTGCTGGGCAAATTACCGCGGCCAAAAGGCAGGGAAGAAGGGAGAGGATTTTTTTCATAAAGCTGGAATTATGGATGATGATGCGTGCGGGTGGCCGTAGGGCCGGGTGGATGCTCAGTTCTCTTTTTTGTTGGACTCGCGCTTTTTCACGTTGCTGGCATGGCGGCCGGAGGGGTCCCCCGTGTCCACGATGCCACCAGCGGGATTAAGCTGGGTGAGCGCGGCCTGGAGGCGGGTGCGCGCGGCGATTGCGGCGGGATCCTTCGTATCGGCGGGCACCAGTTTCTCGCTGAAGGGCGCGTCACTCATGTCGTAAAGCTCGCCGGACTGGTTTAGCTTCCAGCCAGTTTCGCGAACGTACCAATTTCGGGCCAGTTGGTTAAAAGCCCAAGAACGAGGCAGGCTTTTTTGGCCGCGCCACTGCGGGGCGAGGCTGTGGCCGTCGATGATGGTTTTTTCGGGTAGTTTGGCTCCGGCCAGTTCGGCGAAAGTCGGAAAGAAGTCGCTCGAATCGACCATGTCGCGAGAGACCGAACCGGCCGGAATCACCCCTGGCCAACTAACGATTGTCGGCTCGAGTCCGCCGCCTTCGAGCATCGAGCCCTTGGCTCCGGCGAGCCGCCGGCCACCAATGGTCGCTCGATCGGCGCGGCCGTTGGTCGTGCCATTGTCGCCCATGAAGACAATCACCGTTTTTTCGCGCAGCTTGAGCCGGTCGAGCTCGGTTAGCAATTGGCCGACCAGCTTGTCCATATAGCGCACATTGTCATCGTAGAGGGTCTGCTCCTTGCTGCCCGGCACGCTGTCCGGGGTGGGCAAAATATCGGTGTGCACGTGCGACAGGGAGTAATAGAGGTAGAAAGGCCGGCTCCGGTTTTCGGTGATAAAGTCCACCGCCATCCGGTGCATGATGTCTGGCAGGTATTCCTTGTCACGGAGCGGCACCTTCTTGCCATCCAACTCATAGGTCTCGGCCTTCTTCTGGGTGTTCCAGTAGGCGCCGCTGCCTTGGAATTTCAGGTGGCGATCAAAGCCGAACTCGGCCGGACCCAGGGGTAATTGGCCCCATTTGCCGATAGCGGCGGTCACATAACCCGCCTGCCGTAGGACTTTCGGCATCATCGTTTCCGCCGCCGGGGTGAATTGGCCGGTGGCATCCTGGTTGGTGGCACCGGTGCGGAAGGGATAGCGACCGGTCAGGAGCTGCGCGCGCGACGGGCCGCACAGTGGGACGGTGTAGGCGTTGGTGTAGCGCAGCCCCTGCTGGGCGAGCCGGTCGATGTTCGGGGTCTGATAATTGTCGGCGCCGTAGCATCCCACCTCCCCGACACCGTAGTCATCCGCGAGGATGAAGATGATGTTGGGCTTGTCCGCTGCAGTATTGGCGGCGTGCCCCGCAGTGGAAATGGCTAGCAAGCCGGTGAGCAGAATCAGAGATGGGATGAATTTCATGGTGGGCGCTGGGCGACTAGAACCTCACGGTTAGAGAGAGGTCATATTGGATCGGCATGACGTAGGAGTAAGTGTAAAGATTGGCTCCGTTCGCCATGCGGGTGAAGCCGGTCTTGCGAATGTCGTTATTCTCCAGATCGGTCAGGTTTTTTACGCCAAAACGGACCCTGACCTGTTGGCCCCAGATCTTCTGATCTCGGAACAGGTAGGCGTTCACCAGATGCGTGGATCCCCCGATCAAATTCTGGCCGTTAGACCGACCTAAAAAGTAATCGTCGCGCCAGACGCCGTTGAGGCCGACGCGGACACCCTTCAGGGGCTTCCAACCCGTTTTGGCGAAGGTGTAATCGACTACCCAGCTAGCAGACCAAGGAGCCGCTCGGGAACCGACCGGCGTACCTACATTGTCTAGGGTATCGAGCAGGAGTTTGGCGTCGGCGAGCAAGGTTGGACTTTCATCCAAGCGCCGGCTGGCGGCTTCGTAATAGCGTCGGAACGAGACCAAATCCGGTTGGCTGTCGACCTCGGCGTATCCAAGCGTGAAGCGCAGTTGTAGGCCAGTGAAGGGTGTCAGCAGCAAGGTTGCATCGGCCCCAGTCGATTGTTCGATTGCCCCGTAGTTGCGTGAGGCACTCGCGGTTCCGGGTTCGCGAGTTTTATAGTTGGGATCGCCGGGCAGAATATTGTTTGGATTCATTAGATCCTCCGTCTGCGAGTCGCTGAAGCTGACAACATTGTTCCAGCTCAGGACCACATTTTCGCGATCGATCTGGAATAGCCCGAGGGAGAGCGTAGCCCGATTATTGAATAATTTTCCCTTTAGCCCCAGCTCCTTCGTGGTGCCTTGAATTGGACCAAAGGAGACGCGATCAAAGGTGCGATTATCCTGAAATCGAAAAGACTCGGAATAGATGCTATACGCGTTAATTTGCTTATTCAGAGCGTAAGTGAAGCCGGCGCTGACGCTGGTGTTATCCTGGCGCAGCTGCAGATTCTCGACGTAGTCCCCAGGCAGGGCGTCCTGCTTAGTCGGGGTGAAGACGTCCTCGTTATACTTACCTTCCTTGCGGGTGGCCAGATATTCGTATTGGCGGCCCGCATCGTAGCGGACACCAACGAGGGACTGCAGGCGGTTGTCCAAGTAGCGACCGCTGGCGGAGAATGAGGCCGCGTAAGCCTGGCGCCACTCAGTCCCGTCGGCGGCGGAACTGCCCGAGGCAAAAAAGCGCAGGGGCACCATGTTGACCAGCGGCGTGACGGGCAGGGCGCTGGGCTGCATGCGGTCGAACAAAGCGCGCGAATAAAAGGCCGGGTCGTCGAGATACAGCCGAAGCCGGCCTCGATCGGCGGTCGAATTGATCGCGGTGGCGGTACCATTATCGACCTTCGCGGTATTGAAATACTGCCAGCGCTGATTGAGCGCCATGTCCTCCCGATATTCGTAGGTCGCGACCAGCAGCTGCTTCATCCACGAGATCTTGTCGAAGTTGTAGGCGGCCGTGCCGCGAAAAGCGTGCACTTCATTGGTGAAATGCTTGCGATCGAGCGACGAGTCGATGAAAGGCCGTCCGTTGATATCCATGCTGATGGTTCGGTCGTAACTGTTGTCGTTCCGTTCCTCGGACTGGTACTGGTAGTTGTAGGCCAGCTCGGTGCTGACCGGCCCGATTTGCTGCTCGACGGTGGCGGATAAGGTGTGGAAGGGCCGCGAGTGATTGTCGAAGGTGCCGCGGAGATTGTAGCTTTTGGGCATCCCATTAATGCGCTTGGTGCCCACAACGGCGCCAGCGGCATTTCGTAGCTGCACGTCAAAATATTCTCCCTCAAGCAGCGAGGCTTGGCCGCCGGCCGGACCATTAGCCGAGCTGCGATCAGCCGCGGGCAAGGAAGCTTGGGCGATCCAGACCTTGTCTGAGGTATAATAGGTGCCCGCTGTACCGAAGCCGAGGCTCCGCGCGGATTGTTCCCGGACGAAAATCCCGGCGAAGCCCCGGGAGTTGGCATATTCGCCCTTTTCGTACTCCAGGCGGATGTTCGTTGACTTGAATGGCTGCCAGGCGCCAGCCAGCGTGGCGCCGCTGAACTTGTAGTCCGAGGCGTCCTGGAAGGTTTTGTCCAGCCGGGTGACGGCATTGAAGCGCAGCGCCAGGTTGGAACTGAGCTTGGCATTCACATCGACCTGATAGCGGTACCCGCCCTCGCTGTTTTGCTGCAATACGACGGTACCGAAGTTCCGCAGCGCCGGGCGTTTGGTGAAGGTGGCGCCGTTGCCGCCGGGTTCGACTTCGCCGAAGATCAGAGAGTTCGACCCCTTGCCAAAATCGATGCGGTCTACGTTGTAGGTGTCGGACGGAATGTACCACCGGAAATAATTTCGGCTGACATTATTGGTCTGACTGAGGCCGCGAAACGAGAAATTTCCTTTGGCATTATCATTCTCCATGGTCGGCAACGCGTAGACATTGGCGACAAACAGCGCCGCGTCATCGGCTGAGTTCAGGTTGAGGTCCTCCATGAAGTCGGCCGTAATTGCGTCAATACTTACGGGCACGTCTTTCAGGGCCTGCCGAGTGCGGTTGGCCGATAGGGTGTCGTTCGCCGACCAGCCCTGTTCGGCGGTCACGGTGAACGGCGAAAGCTCGATAATTTTCTCCTCTGCGGGAGTAAGTAGTGGGGCAGAGGGCGCCGACTGGGCGCGAGCAAGGGGAGAAATCATCAGCGAAGCGACAAGCAACGAGCTAGTAATCAGTGTTTTAATTTTCATATGTAGGGTAATAAGAAAACGGATTGAAGCTAGTGAACCAAGGGCGCGTGCCCCGTGGAGGAAATGCGAAATTTCCGGATCACGAGATGGCTGCGGACGGTGCGAAAACCGAAGTAGCCGGAGTTGAGTGGCTGCGGATCACGGTGCGAAAATATTTTTTCACCATCGCGCCAAAATTCTACCAGACCGTTCTGCGCGAGCAGTTTGATGTGATAAACGTGGTTGGGGGTGAGCAGAAAAGGAGCGGCCCGGAGATCGTGGGCGGGGAGCAGCGGTCGCTCGCTGGTTCCATCGTAGCGCCGAAAGCGAGTGGTTGTATTATTATTCCCCCCGTAGCCGACGTAGTAGGTTAATAGATTATCGTAATCCTTAAAGCGGCCTGAACGCCCCGCGGGCAGGGCGTCGGCGATTTGCGTCGGGTCTTGTGCCATCCAGAAGCAATTAAGATCTGACAATCGATCATGCGCTCCGCCGCGGACCACCACTTCGACCTCATAGCTAATTTCGATGGGTGCCACCAAGCGCGGGCGGAACCACACAGTC
>NEUY01000034.1 GCA_002304425.1 Opitutia bacterium Tous-C10FEB | reverse complement strand
CGAGTCGAAGTCACCGATGACGCTCCCGGCTTGCTGACCGCGGCCCAAGCGGCCGCCCAGACCGAGAAATTTGCCCACTTCCGCGCGCTCGCCAACGCCAGCGGCCAAGCAGAACGCGGTCGACAAGTTTTCACCACGCTCTGTCTCGCGTGCCACCAACAAGGGGGTCAAGGCGGCCAAATCGCGCCGCCGCTCGATGGTCTCGGCAACACCAACGTTGAAGCGCTGCTCAGAAATATTCTGACGCCCAGCGCCGCCATGCAAAGCGCGTATCGCACGTTCCGGGTTATGCTCAAAGATGGCAGCGTGCGCGACGGCTTCCTCGCCGAAGAAACGACCGACGCGATTATTCTGCGGGTACCAGGGGCCGAGGATAGCCGAATCGCCCGCGCGGATATTCGGCAGACGAGCTATTTGAACCGTTCGCTCATGCCCGAAGGATTGCTG
Organism: Opitutia bacterium Tous-C10FEB; assembly: GCA_002304425.1. GTDB lineage: Bacteria > Verrucomicrobiota > Verrucomicrobiia > Opitutales > Opitutaceae > Lacunisphaera. Next base: position 16,921 of record NEUY01000034.1, on the reverse strand, counting down.
GAAGCGATGTCCCCAGCCGAAGTCAGCGATCTTTTTGCCTATCTGCGGGCCTTAAAATAACCGAGCGACCCACGCTTCCTTAGCCCTATGCCAAAATTTATCTTCATTATGGCCGTCCTGCTGGTGATTTTTATTTTAGTCGCGGTGCTGAAAGATCGGTGGTCGTCGTAAGGGCTCACGGGGATCCTCTTTGGTGTTTTCTGGTTTTCTTTGTTTGTCGTGAGCGCGGCATTGCAGTCGTGGCAACTTTTAGTTTTTTTTCGGCGCCGCGGCCATGACACACCCTTACTATCCTAGCTTAGATGGATTACGCGCCATTGCCGTGGGCATCGTGTTGGCCGCCCACGGGGGCGTGCCTTACTTTCGCAGCGGCGGGGTGGGCGTGGATATGTTTTTTGTGCTGAGCGGATTTCTCATCACCACGATTCTCAGCACCGAGTGGGCGCGGACGGGATCAATCAATTTTAGAAATTTTTATGCGCGGCGCTTCTTGCGCCTCGTGCCGGCTCTTTTGCTCACCTGTGCTTTTGTGGCCGTGGGCATGCTCTGGCTGGAAAATCGTTTCCCCGGCACCGAAATCGCCCTCGTTTTAAGTTACACCTCCAATTGGGCGCAGGCGCTTTATAAGGTCCATTTGACGTGGCTGAACCACTGCTGGTCCCTGTCGATTGAAGAACAGTTTTATCTGCTTTGGCCGTTGGTCATCGTGGGGCTGGAGCGGCTGGAGCGTGCGCCGGCGACAAAGGTAAAAATGTTGCTCGGCGGCGCCTTGCTCGTGGCGATTTACCGCGCGAGCTGGGTGGGAATTTATTCGGATGAGCGGATTAATTTTGGCCTCGATACCCGCATGGACACCTTAATGGCGGGCGCCGCGCTGGCCTATTTTGTCCAAAGCTTACCAACGCGACGCTTAGCCGAAAGCGTGAGCTGGTGGCTAGGTCGGTTCGTGGCGCCCCTCGCGCTCGCCGGCATTTTTGGGATTATTCATTTTGTGACTTGGTACAGCCCGTGGATGGGCTGGGTTGGTTACATCTTGGTAGCCGGCGCCGCGGTCTTGGTTGTAATGGATCTCGTCGTGGGTGGGCATTCGTGGCTAGCGCGAGTCTTAGCCTGGCAGCCATTAGTTTTTATCGGTAAAATTTCCTACGGGATCTATCTGCTGCACCTGCCCGTTTATTATATCATCGAAAAACTGATGCCCACCGCCGCTCTGCCCGTAAGACTCGGCATCAAGCTGGCGATCAGCCTGAGCCTCGCGACCGCTTCCTATTACTTGATCGAACAGCGATTTTTGCGCTTGAAAGGGCGATTTGAGCCACCCCAAGGCGCGGGTAAGGTTTAACCTGCCCTCCGCCCAATATCACGTGGCCGAAAGACCCTAAGCCTTGGGGCATAATCGTATAATCGGGGAGGACTAGAAAATCCTTGCGCGGTCAGATTCAGTCCGTAGCTTCCCCGATTCCGTGCTGGGTCCCCATCGTCTAGCCCGGTTAGGACGCCTCCCTTTCACGGAGAGAACCGGGGTTCGAATCCCCGTGGGGACGCCAACGGCGCCTGAAGCAAAGCTTCAGGTTCGAACGAAGTTCGACGGAGCGCAGCGGAGAAGGATGCGCCGTAGGCGCAGGGCGCAGCCCTGAGGCTCGTCCTTCCAACCTGAGGCGGTGGCTAGGGCTGGCTTAGCACTCTAAGCATTATCTTCTGCACTTAACAAAGCATGCGTAGCTTCTACCAAAAAAATCCTTGGTTTCTGCGTTGAGTCGCAAAACTCCGGGCGCAGTATAAGTTTTAGTAAATCTACGCATGCACGATCACCCTTACGCTTTCCTTGCCTTGTTTCTCGGGGTCGCGATTGCCTTCCCCTTAATCATGCTCGGCCTAGCAGGACTCTGGGTTAAATGTTTTCAGCCGGCGAAGCCGGGCGTGCTTAAAAATGCCACCTATGAATGCGGCCTGGAAGCCACCGGCGACTCATGGATCCAGTTCAAGGCGCACTATTACCTCTACGCCATTCTCTTTCTGATTTTTGACGTCGAAGTGCTGTTCCTGCTCCCCTTTGCGGTCGCCTTCACGAGTTTGTCGGCGGGCCCCCTCTTTGCGATGTTGGTCTTTATCCTCTTGCTCGCCGAGGGCCTGGTGTGGTCTTGGCAGCGCGGTTACCTCGCCTGGAAATGAGTGATCCCGTGACATCACCCACCCCCTTCCCCGCCGCCGGCAATATCTCTGATGCCGAACGTGAAGATCTTCGCCGGCATGGGATTTTAATGACGAGTCTTGAGGAACTCCATAACTGGGGCCGCAGTAACTCGATCTGGCCGCTCCAATTTGGCCTCGCCTGCTGCGCCATCGAGATGATCGCCGCCGCCACCGCACGTTTTGATATCGCCCGTTTTGGCGCAGAGATTTTCCGCCCCTCGCCTCGCCAAGCCGATCTCATGATTGTGTCGGGCACGGTCACCAAAAAAATGGCGCCGCAAGTGATCCGCCTGTGGAACCAGATGCCAGAACCCAAATACTGCATCGCGATGGGGGCTTGCGCGATTTCCGGGGGACCGTTCAAACAAGGTTATAACGTCCTCAAGGGCATCGATCGTTTTATTCCCGTCGATATCTACATTCCCGGCTGCCCGCCACGCCCCGAGGCGCTGCTCAACGGTCTCATCCAGCTCCAAAAGCAAATCAAGGCGGAGCAACTCACCGGACCAAACGCCGCCCGCTTCACTCGGCCGGAGGAGCCCAGCGAATTTCCCATTCCCGCCTACGGGGCGCACGACCTCGTGCCGACAAAAAATGACGCCCTCTGGGCGCCGCCGACTCCGGAGGCGAAAGCTTAGGTCATGGAGACGCTCGAGCAAATCCGCGCCCGCCTTCTCCTGGCTTACCCCGCCGCTCAGATCACCTTCGTCACTAATCCGGGCCCGGCCGCGGAGCACTCCTTGCTCATCGAGGCAACCCATGCAGTCGAAATCGCCCGCTGGCTACGCGATGATACCGCGCTCCACTTAGATTATTGCTCGAACGCCACCGGCGTGGACTGGCCGGATAAAACCATCACAGATGTCGCCACGACCACCGAGCCCGATCCCGCGGGCGGCCCGGCCAAGACGGTTGAAACCAAGACCACGCGCCTGCAACCGGGTTACCTCGAGGCCATCTATCACCTTTACTCCATCGCGCTGAAACAAGGGCCCGTCGTGATTCGACTGCGCACCGCCAATCGCACCGATGCGGTCACCCTCCCTTCGCTCACCCCGATCTGGCGCTCCTGCGATTTCCAGGAGCGAGAAATTTTTGACCTCTACGGGATTATTTTTTCGGGCCACCCTGATCTGCGCCGCTTGTTGATGTGGGATGAATTCAAAGATCACCCGATGCGCAAAGATTACGTCGAGCCGGACGATTATGAATGGGAGCCCACCGCTCACGGGGCCGTGTTAGAGCGAGCGAAGCCTCATCAATCGGCGGCCGCGGCCCCCGCGTTAAAAACGGGAGGAACGCCATGAACCCTTTCACGCCCAGCGCGCCGACGCCTTTTGCCTCTGCGCCCGGCCCCACGGTCCGGGCCGTTCATGATGAATTTCACGGCGACCTCCTCGAGGTCTCCATGGGGCCGCAGCATCCTTCGACCCACGGCGTTTTCCGCATGGTGGCAACGCTGGATGGCGAACAGCTCGTTAAACTTAAACCGGTGTTCGGTTACCTGCACCGCAACCACGAGAAGATCGCCGAGAACACCACGTACCTCGGGTCGATGCCGTACACGGATCGCCTCGACTACTTGTGTTCCATGTCGACCAATTGGGCTTACGCCCTCGCGGTGGAAAGACTTGCCGGCCAGGCCGTGCCCGAGCGCGCTCAGTATCTGCGCATTATTATGGCCGAGCTCACGCGGCTCGTGAATCACTCGTGCCTCGTCGGCTTTCTCTTTAACGATCTCGGCACTTCGTTCACGCCGCTGCTCTATGCCTTCCGCGAGCGCGAAAAAATTATCGACTTGTTCGAGTCACTCAGCGGTTCGCGCATGATGTGCAATTATCAGCGCTTCGGCGGCTGCCGCGTCGATCCTACCCCAGAGTGGCTCGCCGCTGCCCAGCAGCTCGTGGATAATTTTCCCCGCTTTCTCGATGAGTATGAACGCATGCTCACCGGCAATGAAATCATGCTGGCCCGCACGCAAGGCGTCGGCCGCCTCGATGCCACCCATGCGATCAATGCCGGCATCACCGGCCCCGTGCTGCGCGCCAGCGGCGTCGATTACGACCTGCGCAAAGTCGATGCCTACGGTTTTTATGCCCAATTTGACTTCCGCGTCCCCCTCGGCGCACACGGCGATACGTATGATCGCTACATGATGCGGATTCTGGAAATGCGTGAGTCCGTAAAAATTCTGCAACAAGCTTTCAAGCGACTCCCCGCCGGCCCGATCATGGACCCCAAAGCTAAGCTCCGCGGCTTTCGCCCCAAAGCCGGCGAAGCCTACGGACGACTCGAAGGCCCGAAGGGCGAGCTTGGCTTTTTCCTGATCAGCGATGGCTCACCCAATCCCTACCGGTACCGCGTTCGCCCGCCGTCGCTGATTAATCTCACCTTGCTCGAGGAAATGTGCCTCGGCCACACCATCGCCGATGCCGTCGTCATCCTCGGCAGCATCGATATCGTCCTCGGCGAAGTAGACCGCTAAACTACCCATGCTCGGCTCCGGCATCATCAATGGTCTCATCGTCACGGCGAAAAACTTCGCCGGGAGCTACCACGATCCTGAGCGCATGGTGACGGTAGAGTACCCAGAGCAAAAGACGGTTCTGCCAGAAAATTATCGCAACTTCCCTTTTCTCATCACCGAGAATGCGACCGATCCCATGGGTACGCTCCGGTGCGTCGCTTGCCAAATTTGCGAAAAAGAATGCCCGCCGCAGTGCATCATCATCGAGAAGAGCAAGGACAAGAAGCCTGATGCCACCGGCAAACTCCAGCTCTACCCCGCTATCTTTGGCATCGATACCTCCGTCTGCATGAGCTGCCAAATCTGCGTCGAGGTTTGTCCCTTCGATGCGATCAAGATGGATAAAGTCTTCGAGATCGCGACGACCGATCGCTTTCAGGATCTCTTCCTCGATCGTGAACGCTTGGCGAAGCCCAATAGCTATTATCACGAGATCCATCCGGTGGAGGCCGCGGAGGTCGATGGCCGCCTGCTAGCCGAGCGCAAAGCCGCCGAAGAAAAAGCGAAAGTGGCGGCGGCCGCCAAAGCGGCCGCCGCCGCCGCTAAACCGGTGGTCACCCCGCCGCCAGCCACCCCATGAGCGCCGCCGCACTCACTGACTCATTCCTGGAACGCGCGCCTTTGGCATTGCGCGACTGGGTTGTCAATTTTCTGCCTGCGCCGCTGCAATGGTTGGGCCATCATCTGATCACAATCATCGCCGTGCTCGCCGTCTTCGGGACCTTCTTTGCCTTCACGACGATTGCCGAACGCAAGCTCTTGGCTCGCCTGCAAAATCGCCTCGGCCCGAATCGCTCCGGCCTGCCCTGGATTAAAGGGCTCACCCTCTTTGGACTCAGCCAGCCTTTTGCTGATGCCATTAAAACTCTCACGAAGGAAGATATCGTGCCCGCTGCTGCCGATAAGTGCCTGCACTTTCTAGCGCCCGTGATCGTGGTGGCCTTCTCGTTGATGACTTTTGCTGTGCTGCCTTTTGGGCGTCACCTCATCCCCGTCGAACTTGATGCCGCGCTGCTTTATTTCTTCGCCGCCGGCGCTGCTACCGAGCTCGCCATCTTTATGGCGGGCTGGTCGAGCCGAAATAAATACTCCCTGCTCGCCGCCATGCGGGCCTTGGCTCAGCTCATCAGCTATGAGCTGCCCCTCATCCTCTCGGTTGTGCCCATCGTCCTCGTGACGAGCACCCTCTCGACCCAAAACATCGTCCTCGCGCAAGGCGGCTGGACCTTTGGTTTTCTCCCGCACTGGTTTGTCTTCACGCCTTGGGGCTTCCCAGCTTTTATTATCTTTCTCGTCGCCGCCTTAGCTGAATCCAATCGTTCACCCTTTGATTTGCCCGAAGCAGAAAGCGAACTCATCGCGGGGCACCTGACGGAATATTCTGGATTTAAATACGCCCTGTTCTTCATGGCAGAATATTTTGGCCTCACGGCCCTCAGCGGCTTGGGCGTTACGCTTTTTCTCGGCGGCTGGCAGGCCCCGATCGCCGCGCTGCAATTTATTCCATCGTACGCTTGGTTCATGCTGAAATTAATCGGCATGCTGGTCTTCTTTATCTGGATTCGCGGCACCTTGCTCCGCCTGCGCATCGATCAACTGACCCGGCTCGCTTGGCAATTTCTAGTGCCGCTGGCGCTACTCAATGTCGGCAATGCGGCCTTTTGGATTCTCACGGCATCATGGAGTGGCCCACTACAACTGATCCGCTGGGCCATTTCTTTAGCGATCATTGTCATCCCTTTCATTCTGCTCGGCCGCACGCTCACCGCTGGTTACGCCCCGCGCACCTACCGCTACGCCCCATGAACAGGAATGCATCAACGATCGGCACCCAAGTAATCATTTCGTGACCTTCGCCTTAATCAGCATCGCGATCATTATGCTCGGCTCAGCGGCCGCCGCGATGCTGCTGCGCAATTTGATTCATAGCGCGCTGCTCCTGATTTTAAGTTGGGCCAGCGTCGCGGCATTCTACCTCTGGGCCGGCGCGGAGTTCGCCGCCTTCGCGCAAATCCTCGTCTATGTTGGCGCGATCTCGATGGTCGTATTATTCGCGGTTCTCCTGACCCGGCAAAATCAAGTCGCCGATGTAGTCATCGAACCGGCCTCGCGGAAGCGCGCAACCACCGCCCTGACCGTTGGCGCCTGCCTGGCCGGCATCTTGTCCGCCGCGGTCGTCGCTTCCCGATTCCCCGCCGCCGCTGTGACCGCCCCCGCCACGACGGTTAAATTAATTGGCCTCGAGTTAATGGAACGCCATGGGGCGGCGCTTCTGATTATCGGCGTAATTCTCACCGTTGCGCTCATCGGCGCGACCCTGCTCGCCGCGACTGAAGCCAAGCGCAACCCGGAGGATGCGCCATGACGCCGCTCCACCTCTGCCTTCTGATTTCTTCAGGACTCTTCTGCATCGGCCTCACCGGAGCGCTGGCCCGCAGCAATACGATTCTCGTCCTGCTCGGGATCGAACTGATGCTGAACGCGGCTAATCTTAACTTTATTGCCTTCTGGCGCTTCGGGCCCGCCCCCAGCCCAGCGAATGGGATGATTTTTGTCCTCTTCGCGATCGCGGTAGCCGCCGCAGAAGCCGCCGTCGGTCTCGCCCTGATCATCGCGGTTTATCGTCATCAGAAAAACATCCGCCTGCAGGAAGCCAACACCCTCCGGGGGTAACGCCGCCAGCCGCCGCCATGACTTTCACTGCAAACCATCTCTGGCTCATTCCCACGCTGCCGCTGCTCGCCGCGGGGCTGGGCGCGCTGGCTCCCAGCAAAGACCGCCGGCTCGCCGCGGGCAGCGCCATTGTCGCGATGGCGATCTCGTTCGTTCTGGCCTGCCTCGCTTTACAAAGCGCCCTACAAGCTCCCGCCACTCACGCGGTCGCCAACTTTGCGTGGTTTGATCTCGGCGCGAGCCCGATGCGGTTGGGTTTTTTACTCGATCCCCTCACCGCCTTCATGTGCGTGATGGTAACCTTCGTGGGTTTACTAATTTTTATCTTCAGCCTCGGTTACATGCAGGCCGATGCGAATTTCAAACAGTTCTTCTGTTTCCTCAGTCTCTTTGCTGCCGCCATGCTCGGTGTGTTAGTGGCCAACAGCCTGCTCTTGTTGTTTATCTGCTGGGAGCTCGTCGGCCTCGCCTCGTACCTGCTCATCGGGTTCTGGTTTCATAAACCGTCGGCCGCCGCCGCCGCCAAGAAAGCTTTTATCACCACCCGCATCGGTGATCTCGGCCTGCTGCTCGGTCTCTTGTGGTTATATGATGCGACCGGCTCGCTGCTATTTTATGATGGGGGCCAAGGCGTCTTAGAAAATACGGCGCTCGCTGCGCTAGCCGGCCAAACCCTCGGCGGCGGTCTGGCTCTCTCCACCGCGATTGGCCTGCTGATTTTCTGTGGGGCAATTGGTAAATCGGGGCAATTTCCCCTGCATGTCTGGCTGCCCGATGCGATGGAAGGCCCGACTCCCGTCAGCGCGCTGATCCATGCCGCGACCATGGTAGCGGCCGGCGTCTTTCTGGTCGCCCGCGTTTATCCGTTAATGCAGATCGATGCCGCCCTCGCTGCCGTACCCGTCCATGCTTTAACCGTGGTCGCATTCATCGGCGCAATCACCGCCTTGCTGGGCGCCTTCATTGCTTGCGGACAAAACGACATCAAACGCGTCCTCGCTTTTTCTACGGTCTCCCAACTCGGCTACATGATGCTCGCGCTGGGCGTGGGTTCGTGGACGGCCGCAATTTTTCACTTACTGACGCATGCCTTTTTTAAGGCGCTGCTTTTCCTCGGCGCCGGCTCGGTCATCCACGCCGCGCACCACGAGCAAGATATTCGTTTGCTCGGCGGTTTACGCCCCAAGATGAAGATCACCTTCGCGACCTTCGCCATCGGGATGATGGCGCTCTCGGGGGTGCCGTTTCTTTTTTCAGGATTTTGGAGCAAAGAAGCGATTCTCCACGCCGCGCATGCCTGGGATGTTTCCCACTTACCGCTCTACGCTGGTCTCGCCGCAGTTGTGCTAACCGCTTTCTACATGACTCGCTTAGTAGCGGAGACCTTCTTGGGCCAACCGCGTTCTGCCGCAGCCGAGCACGCGCATGAGAATTCGGCCGTCATGACGATTCCCCTGATCTTACTCGCGCTCGGCGCGATCGGGTTGGGCTTCCTCGGAACTCCCGCCTGGCCGTGGCTCCAAGCGCGGCTCAGCGGGACCGAATTACATAGCAGCTTACACCATCTGATGGAAGGGAGTGGCTTGATGCTTCTTTCTATCGGTTTGGTCGGCGTGGGCCTCGGACTTGGTTGGTGGCTGTACGGTCGCCGACTCCGGACTACGGCCGAAGCGCGCGATCCTTTAGTTGTGACGGCTCCTCAGGTTATGGCTGCTTTAGCCAATCGGCTTGGCTTCGATGAATTGTACGCTGCCACCGTCGGTCGATTGAATCATTTTACCGCAACGCTTGCCCAAGGCATTGATCGTTGGGTTTTGGGCGGACTAGTTAACTTTCTTGCCCAGCTCGGTGTTTTTTCCGGCACGGTGAATCGGCAACTTGATGAAGACGGCCTCAATGGCGGCTTTGACCAGATCAGCGCGAGTGTTCGCGGCTCCGGCCAACGTTATGCTCAAGCGCAGACCGGCGAAGCTCATGGTTATCTGCGCGTCATGGCAGTGGCCTTCATCGTCCTCGCTCTCGTGTTAGTCTTAGGAGGTGCCCGATGAAATGCTTACTCTCCACGTTGATTTTTACGCCGTGGCTCGGCGCTTTACTCTTGGCCCTCACCCCACGACTGAGCCCCAAGACCAGTCGCGGGCTCGCGCTGCTCTTTAGTCTTTCTACCCTCGGACTCGCCGCGCTCGCCTGGGCTAATTTCAATCCGGCGGCCATCGGCTATCAATTCACCGAACAGTACGCCTGGATCAGCGGATTGCAGGTCTCTTACCATTTAGGGTTGGACGGCCTAAGCCTAACGCTCGTGCTGCTCACCGGTCTGATTGCGCCAACCGCTTTGCTCGCCTCTTGGAAAATTGAGCGTGATCCGCGCCTTTTCAGTTTATTATTTTTATTTCTGCAAGGTGCCGCTTTGGGAGTCTTCCTCGCTTTAGATTTCTTCCCTTGGTTTATTTTCTGGGAACTCAGCCTCGTCCCAGCATTTTTCCTGATTAAACTCTGGGGTGGGCCGGGGGCCGGACGCGCGGCCTATCAGTTTGTCGTCTATACCATCGGCGGCAGTGTCTTCATGCTGCTGGCTTTCGCCGCGCTCTTCGCCGCGGCCGGAACTTTTGATTTTGTGGAGCTCGCCGCCCTCGCTCAGAATGGGAGTCTCGCGGCGAAAATCGGCGGCCCCACCCTCGGCGTAATTTTCCTCGGGGTGCTGCTTGGGCTCGCCGTGAAAGTGCCCCTCTATCCTTGCCATACTTGGCTGCCCTCCACGTATGCCGAAGCCCCGACCGGCGCTTCGATGTTCCTGACCGGCGTCATGTCCAAAATGGGCGTCTACGGTTTCCTCCGGATCCTCTGGCCGCTTTTCCCCGCGCAACTCTCGGCGGCGGCGCCCGTGCTGAGTGCTTTGGCGGTAGCGGGTATCGTGCTCGGTGCTTTTGCGGCCATGGCGCAAACGGACCTGAAGCGCATGGTCGCTTATTCTTCCATTAATCACGTGAGCTATTGTCTGCTCGCGCTCTTCGCCGTCGCGGGGGCTGGGCTTTTACATCCCGCGGCCGCCACCGCTGCCCTCAGCGGTGCGGTGCTGCAGATGTTTAATCACGGGCTATCGGCGTCTGCGCTTTTCTTTTGTGTCGGGATTCTAGAAAACCGCTCTGGGGGTTTACGCGGCCTCCATGATTTTGGCGGCGTGCGGACCGCTGCGCCGATCTTTGCCGGTTTCTGCGGAGTCGCCCTCTTTTCCTCGCTGGGCTTACCCGGACTCAATGGTTTCGTCGGCGAATTTCTCATCTTCCGCGGAGTCTTTGGTCTCGCGCCGTGGGCTGCCGCGATCAGCTGCTTGGGTTTATTTGCCACCGCCTATTTCTTGCTGACCTTCTGGCAACGCGTCTTCCACGGGCCCCTAGGAGCGGGCGTTAGCCGCTTCCGTGATCTCAATGCTTTAGAAATTGCTACGCTCGTCCCGACGACTGCTTTGATGTTTATTCTCGGCGTGTGGCCGCAAGCCCTTGTGAGTATCTTTAACCCGCTGGTTACCGCATGGACTGTTCTGCTGCCATGAACCTGCTGCCTTTTACCATCTACCTGTCGTTCGCCGGGGCCGCGCTGGCCTTGGTGGCGGGCCAGCGGTCAGCAGCCACCGCGCGGATGGTCGCCTTGCTCACTGCGGCGACGGCCTGGGGCCTCACTTTATATGCGGCCGCTGGCTTCACGCCTTCTGCCTCTGTCTTAACCCTCATCAATCTGCCTTGGATTCCCCAAATGGGAATCAACTACCACCTCGCCGTCGATGGCATCAGCCTCACGTTGCTGGTCCTCACTGGCTTGGCGGCCACCGCCGGAGTGCTTTTCTCGTGGAACATCGAAGAGCGTACCGGAGAATTTTTTGCCTTCTACCTAGCGCTGATCGGTGGAGTTTACGGCGTCTTCCTCAGCGCGGATGCTTTTCTGTTTTTTGTTTTCTACGAAATCGCGATCGTCCCAAAATATTTTCTCATCGCGAACTGGGGCTCCACCAACCGGCAGTATGGGGCGATGAAGCTCGCGCTCTATTCTTTCGCCGGAAGCGCTCTGGTGCTCGCGGGCTTGCTGTGGATTTACGCGACTGGCCACGCCGCTGGTTTCGGCTTAACCCAATTAGCGCAGGCTGTGACGACCCTCAGCCACACGGAGCAAATCATGATCTTCGCGCTGATCTTCACGGGCTTTGCCGTGTTGGCCGGCATGTTTCCCTTTCACACGTGGGCCCCCACCGGCCACGTCGCGGCCCCCACCGGCGCGTCGATGCTGCTCGCTGGGGTCGTGATGAAACTCGGCGCCTACGGTTGTCTGCGCGTCGCCATGGGGCTCATTCCCGCTGGCTTGACGTATTGGCAACCGGTCATCGCTTGGCTCGCGGTGGCGGGCATTATTTACGCGGGGCTCGTCGCGTTGGTGCAGAATGATTTTAAATTTGTCATCGGCTACTCCAGCGTCAGCCACATGGGCTTTGTGCTGCTGGGCCTCGCCGCCGCCAATCCCCAGGCCGTCGCTGGGGCCGTGCTCCAAATGTTTTCCCATGGCGTAATTGCCGGACTGCTCTTCGCCGTCGTCGGTCGCCTCGTTTACGAGCGCACCCACACTCGCCAGTTAGAAGCCCTCCAGAAAATCCCCCTGCATCGGCTCATGCCTTTTACCACGGTGGTTTTTGTGGTGGCTGGTCTCGCTTCGATGGGCATGCCGGGCTTTAGCGGATTCCCGGCCGAACTGACTATCTTGAGCGGCACCTGGCAGGTTTCAAAAATCTGGGCCGTGAGCGCTGCCCTTGGCGTGCTCATCGCCGCCGCCTTCACCTTGCGCGTGATGCAAATTTCGTTTTTTGGCCAAGTATCATCGGTGAGCGAAGCCCCGCTCGATGCGACCCACTACGCTCCGATCACGTGGGCAGAACGCACCGGGGCCATTTTATTGCTGACCGCAACTTTGTTGATTGGGCTGCAACCTGATCTACTGCTCAACTGGATCGTCCCGAGTCTGCATTCTCCACTCCTGCAGGCCATCTGGCACGGAGGTACCCCATGAATTATAGCTACGCTCTGCTCGCCCGAGGGTTGTTGCCCGAGATTTCTCTGATTGTCGGGGCTCTTTTAGTCCTCGCCTATGATCTCATTCGCGGTCGCCAGCACACTCTGGCCGAACGCCGCACCGCCGCCTTGTGCATCGGAGCCACCGCGCTCATCGCCGCGATTCTTGACTCTGTATCTCTGGGCGCGCTCGGCCCAATTTACGGGCACAACTTCATCTTAGACCATCTTGCTCTGGCCACCCGCACCGGCGTGCTAGGACTAGCCTTGCTTACGCTCGGCGTAACCGCTGGGGCCAAACTCCTCCGCCATCCGGCTGAATACGTTGCGATCATTTTGTTTGCGACCGCCGGGTTTACCCTGATGGCCGCGGCTCATCATCTCTTGGTCGCTTTCGTCGCCCTCGAACTAGCGAGCCTTTCGCTTTATGTGCTGGCTGGTTTTGATAAAGATCAGCGGACTTCAGCTGAAGCCGCTTTAAAATATTTTCTGTTTGGCGGCATGGCGACCGCGTTTCTGCTCTTTGGCTTTAGTCTTATTTATGGGGTCACGGGCGAACTCGAGTTTTCGCGGATCGCTCAGAGTTTAGCGCACGGGCACATGACGCCGCTGCTCGCGCTGGCCCTCGTCATGGTGTTGGTCGCTTTCGGCTTCAAAGCCGCGGCGGCGCCTTTTCATCTTTGGGCCCCCGATGCCTACGAAGGCGCCCCGACGCCCTCCACTGCCCTGATCGCCTCGGCCTCCAAACTCGCTGGCTTCATCCTTTTCCTGCGTCTCCTGTGGCCTGGTTTGAGCTCCCTAGCTGGTGATGTAGCTAAGGCTGGTAACTCCGGCGGCTGGTTAATTCTCGTCGCCCTCTTAGCGGGCGCCTCCCTGCTGCTTGGTAATCTGGCCGCCTTGGCGCAGAGCAATCTTCGACGTCTGCTCGCCTACTCGGCGATTGCGCATACGGGTGCGATGCTGCTCGGCGTCATCGCGGCGGGCAGTGCCGGCGTGGGGCCCCTCTTTTATTATCTAGCCACCTACGGGGTCGCGACCGTCGGAGCTTTTGGCGTTATCGCGGTGCTCGAACAACAGGGCCGCTGCCAAAAAATATCCGACGTGGCCGGTTTGTATCAACGCTCGCCGCTCTTGGCCGGCTGCTTGACGGTCTTTATTCTTTCGCTCGCGGGCATCCCTCCACTGGCTGGTTTCTTCGGTAAATTTGCCGTGTTTGCGGCCGCCTTGCAAATTGGCGGCGTCGCGGGCCCTGCGGGTTGGCTCACCTTGCTCGCCATCGCCCTCAGCGCGGTCGCTCTTTATTATTATCTCATTGTTTTAAAGCAGGCTTTAGTCGTCGCCCCCGCGGCGGAAAATGCCGCGCGAATCCGCGTGCCGACCGCCACCGCGCTGACCTTGCTGATCGCGGTCGGTCTTCTCCTTGGACTTGGTTTATTTCCGTCGTTAGTGCTGGGACTATTCTAACGCCATCGGTGGACTCGCCGCTGAAAACGGCCGACCGATTATAATGAATCGGCGCTTTTCTTTTTCGGCTATCTCAGACTTGCCAGCCCCCCTTGGCTTGTGCGTTGGTGACGGCATTCTCTTATGAATTTTTCCCAGATCTCTACCGCCCTGCCCGCTGCCGCTGTCACCCGTGTCGATACCGTCCCCTTTCCGCTGCTTGCTTCGGGCAAGGTCCGCGAAATTTTTGACCTCGGTGATGCCCTCTTGTTGGTCGCGAGTGATCGCTTGTCAGCCTTCGATGTGATTTTGCCTGACGGCATTCCCGGCAAAGGGATTATCCTGACCCAAATGAGCAACTGGTGGTTCGCGCAAACGCAGCACCTCATTGCCAATCACCTTCTCCCCGACCAAGCCGGCGAATTCGCCCGTCGGGGGATCACCGACCGAGATCTCCAATTGCGCAGCATGATTGTGCGCAAGCTCACCCCCTTGACCATCGAATGCGTCGCCCGCGGCTATCTCATCGGCAGCGGCTGGAGCAGCTACCAAAAAACGGGTACCGTCTGCGGCCTGCGCTTGCCCGCCGGCTTGCGCCAAGCCGATCAATTAGCCGCGCCGATCTTCACGCCGACGACGAAGGCCCCCAAGGGCCAACATGATGAACCCATCGACGATGCTGAAGGGGCCGCCATCATTGGCGCGGCGCTCTATGAAAAAGTAAAATCGCTCAGCCTGACGCTTTATCAGTTTGGTCATGACCGCGCCAAAAAAGCAGGGATGATCCTAGCCGACACTAAATTTGAATTCGGCACCGATGCCGCCGGTAATTTATTCCTGATCGATGAAGTTCTGACGCCGGATTCCTCGCGCTACTGGCCGGCAGACAGCTACACGGCCGGTATCTCGCCCCCGAGTTTTGATAAACAATTTGTCCGAGATCATTTAGTAGCGTTAAAATGGAATCAGTCGCCCCCGGCGCCGCGCTTACCCACCGAGGTAATCACGCGCACGCAGGAAAAATATCTCGCGGCTTTGCGCAATTTACTCGGCTGATCCTACCGCGCGGCGGCGGCTGGATTACCACGGGCGACTCGGCCCAACTGCGCGAGATGGAGGTTGAGCGGATCAGGCGCACCCTGCTATTGATCGCTGATGTCTCCTCGCCTTTTTTCCCCGACCCGCATTTTCCTGCTCGCCACTCTCGTCTTGGCTACAGCGCATACCCCGGCTTTCGCGCGCGTCGGTGAACCCCTGGCCAAACTTAAAAAGCATTTTGACACGTCCCCGGAACGCGAGTCGCCCAAAAATATGGCGATCTGGTTTATTGAATCGATCGATGGAGCCCTCGTTTACACCGCCACGTTTAACGCGCAAGGCCTCTCGATCTCGGAGGGGATCAAGCCGCTCAAACGCGCGGTGCTCACGGCAAAAATTGCCGAAGACTTTATCCAAGATCAGATGGTGCCACTCCAAGGCTCCACCACGTCACGCGTAGTCCCCCCAGGGCAGACCTACCTTTTCGCCGGCCAGTCATTTGTCTGCGGCGAAAGTGAATTTGTCATGGTTGACGATGAGCGCGGCCTCTTGCTCATCTGGTCGCGCGGCGGCATTCCCTCTGTCATGGCCATTAGCCGCGAAATGCTGCTGACCCCAGGTCGTTAAGGGGCCAGCCCGCGCGGCCGCCGCCACGGCTTAACTAAAGGCTGACCGCTGCGCCACTGGCGCTACTGCGTTCGATGCGCACTCGGCGAGCCCGCTCGGCATTGGCTTCAAGGATGGTCAGGCGATATTCTCCCGTGACGATACTCTCATCGCGCTTCGGCACACGGCCAAACACCCGTTGACACCAACCGGCTACCGTTTCGCGCGGCTGCCACTCAAGTGGCCAGCCCGTCTCGGCCTGCAGTTCCCGCATCGTAAACGTGGCGCTGACCACAATGAGACTCTCCGTCCGTTTATACACCGGACCATGGTCGATATCAAACTCGTCGCGGATATCGCCGACAATTTCTTCGAGCACATCTTCAAAAGTCACAATCCCCGCGAGGGCTTTTTTTTCATCGAGCACCACCGCTAGATGGCTACGAGCTGAACGGAAACTCTCGATCATGCTATGCAACGGAGTGGTTAATTCAAATTCCACGGCTGGCCGGATGAGCGGGGCAAAGGGTGTCTCTGGCCCGAGCGCCTGAATCTGCCAGAGCCATTCACGCACTAAAATAAGTCCCTCCACCTTATCGAGCGAACCTGAACAGACCGGAAAACGGCTATGCCCACTGATCTGAGCTGTGCGCAAATTTTCCTCGAGCGGCTTATCTAACCAGAGGGCGATCACTTGATCGCGCGGTCGCATAATGTGCTGCGCGCGAGTTTGCCGGGCACGCAAGGATTGCACCATCAGCTTGTTGATGAGGGCATCACCCGGATGGACGTGCCGCGCTTGACTAAAGACATATTCGAGCTCCTCGGTGCTAAAGGTGTGGTCGATTTCGTTGGAAGGCCGGATACCGACGGAACGCAAAAAGTAATTCGCAACGCCGTTGAGCAACCAAATTAAGGGGAAAAAGCTATAATAAAAAAGCAAGAGCGGGCCGGCCGTCCAGAGCGTCACGTCCTTGGCACGCTGGATGGCTAGGGATTTGGGCGCCAGTTCGCCGAAGATAATGTGGAGGAGCGTGATCACCGCGAACGCCACAGCGAAGGCGATAGAAGAAATGGCGACGGGATCAATAATCCCCCAGTTCCTGAGCAGCGGCTCCAAACGATGGGCGAGGAACGGCTCACCCACCCAGCCGAGACCGAGGCTGGCCAGGGTGATGCCGAGCTGAGTGGCGGAAAGCGCCGCGTCGAGGTGCGCAACGGCCTTGAGTGCAAGTTTCACGCGCCAACCGCCGATTTTTGCCAGAGGCTGCAACTGGCTGACCCGCACTTTCACTAGGGCAAATTCGGCTGCCACAAAAAATCCATTCGCGACCACTAACCCAATAATAATGAGCGCCTCCAAGGTGATGCCTAAAAAAGAGTTAGT
>NEUY01000033.1 GCA_002304425.1 Opitutia bacterium Tous-C10FEB | reverse complement strand
GTCGTCCGCCGAATCCTGCAAATGAATAAAGTTATTGCGGGAGTTTTAATCTTGGTGGTCGGGGCGGTGGTTTTTTTTTCCTGGGTCTATAACCGCAATGAACCTAAGTTTCTTACGCCTATAGTTCGGTCGGTCGCGCCGTTTTTTCCGAGTGCGGGAGCTTACGCGACCAAGCAGCAACAGGCGCCTTAGTCCTGATTAGGCCTATCAGTTGGTTTTATTACACAACCGGGCCGAAAATCAGATTGGTGTTCGGGTGGCTGGTACTAATGATGTAGCCCTTATGAGTAAAAAACACTCTGACATCGGATTGATCGGTTTGGCTGTTATGGGCCAAAACTTGGCGCTCAATATCGCTGATCACGGCTTTCAAATCTCCGTCTTCAATCGGACAGTAGAAAAAACCGATAAATTCGTTACCGAGAATCCCGCCACGCCCGGTGGGGTGGTCGGCACCAAGACGCTCCCAGAGTTCGTCGCCTCTCTGACTAAGCCGCGCAAAATGATTATTCTCGTGCAGGCGGGTAAAGCGACCGACGCCGTCATCGACGGCCTGGTGCCGCTGCTCGAACCCGCCGACATCATCATCGACGGCGGTAACGCGCTCTGGACCGACACCATCCGCCGCGAAAAAGCTCTCAAGGCTAAAGGTCTTCGGTTTATCGGCTCAGGCGTGTCTGGCGGCGAGGAAGGGGCTCGCTTCGGTCCAGCACTCATGCCCGGTGGTGACGCCGCAGCTTATAAGGAACTTGCGCCCATCTGGAATGCTATCGCTGCGAAGGTTGATGCAAAGACCGGCCAACCTTTGACGGGTGCTGCGCCCGGCCAGCCCATCATCGGCGGCGTGCCTTGCGCCACCTACATCGGCGAGAACGGCGCGGGCCACTACGTCAAGATGGTCCACAACGGCATCGAATACGGTGACATGCAGATGATCTGCGAGGCCTACGCTCTAATGCAGGGCCTGCTTGGCCTCAAGGCGGCCGAAATGGGCGCGATCTTTTCCGAATGGAACGCCGGCGCGCTCGACAGCTTCCTGATCGAGATCACGGCCGACATCCTCAAACAGAAGGATCCGCTCACGAAAAAGAAAGCTTTCGTCGACATCGTCCTGGATACCGCCGGCCAGAAGGGCACTGGTAAGTGGACTTCAACCAACGCGCTCGACATGGGCGTCCCCGCTCCCACCATCGCCGAGTCCGTCTTTGCCCGCTGCATCTCTGCCATCAAGGAGGAACGGGTTGCCGCCTCGAAGATCTTGAAGGGCCCAGGCAAGAAATACCGCGGCTCCAAGAAGGCGCTTATCCAGGCGATCCACGACGCCCTCTACTGTTCGAAGATCTGCTCGTATGCCCAGGGCTTCCAGCTCATGCGCACCGCGCAAAAGGAATACAACTGGACGCTCAATTTCGGCGAGATTGCCCAGATCTGGCGCGGCGGCTGTATCATCCGGGCCGCTTTCCTGCAAAAGATCACCGAGGCTTATGCGCGGAATCCGAATCTGGCGAATCTGCTGCTCGATCCGTATTTCAACAAAACGGTGAAAAAAGCGCAGGAAAACTGGCGCAAGGTCGTCTCGCTCGCCGCCGAATGCGGCGTCGCCGCGCCGACATTTAGTTCCGCCCTCTCCTACTACGACAGCTATCGTTCCGCTCGGCTGCCGGCCAATCTACTCCAAGCGCAACGCGATTACTTTGGTGCCCACACCTACGAGCGCACCGACCAACCGCGCGGCAAGTTTTACCATATTGACTGGCTGGAAGCAGCCCGCCCACAACTCGAGGCCTGAGCCTTAATTGAATTTAGCCTGCAGGTCGGGAATCTGACAGGATTGGGCCGCGGCCGAGGTTAGCCAACTCTGCGCGTGCAGGAAGGCGGCAGGCTCATTAGCGCGGCCAAGGTCGGCGAGTCTCAATAAAACAGCAATGAGAGTAAACTGCGCGGTGGAATTAGCCGGGTTCGCTTGGGCGGCCAGCAGAAGAGCGGTTAGGTCGGTCGGCTGGTGGCTGGCGGCCAGAACTCCTTTATCGCTCAGGAAAAAAGAAAGCGCCGCGCCCAAACTCAAAATATAAGGTAAGGGGGAGGTGGGAATAGAATAAACTTCTTGGGCTGGAGCGGGCCGCGCCGTCCATTCCATATATTTACACAGTTGCTCTTGGAGTAGTAGCAAAGCGCTATCACCAGAAGTGGGCGTCCAACGAGCCGAGAAAGTCTTAAGTTCACGAAATTTTTTAACCTCCCAAATCCGCATACTTAATTCGAAATCATCGTTCCGATTGCGCAAAGTACCTGTAACCACATAATCAAGGCCGCCTTCGGTGCTATCGTTGAGTTGTCGCAAGTTTTCAGCCGTCCACTCCATTGGAAAAACAGCGTAATGATCGCCAAAGGTGCCGATCGCCGCGACGGGGGCATAACCAGCACTATAACTAAAAGTTTCTGCCAGCCACAAAGGCAGCCCGCGGCAAAGTTGAACGGTAAGGTTTTCTGATTGGCCGGCGCTAACCGCAGAATTTTCCAATCCCAGCAAAGCACACTGGGCGAAGGCGACGCGGCGGAGCTTTCCGGTGGGTCGCGTCCAGAGGAGAGGCGCGAGGGCTTCGACGCCGTAAAACCAAAGGGGCTTACTTATACTGACTAAGCTAATTTTTTTCTCGGGCTCGGTCGTGTGTTCCGCTTCTGTTTCGCTAATAAAAAGTTCGGAAACAGCATTAGAAAAACCGACTAAACGCGCCTCCAGCTCTGGCCGGCCAAGGGAAAACAACAGATCAAGAAGATGTTGGGCCGCCTCCGCATTACGGGTGACTAAGTAAGCTTGCAGGAGATTAATGCCCGCCGGCGCGCCGTGTCTTTCCACATCATAACGGGGGGCGAGCAATTCGATGATTTCCTGCACATAACCATTGGTCCCAAGATCGGCGGATATCGTCATGAGCACATCGCTGCGGTCACTGGCGTTCGCTAAGATAGATTCATAGAGGGAGAGCGCCGCCGGGAGGTCTTTACTTTTTAATTTTTCGCGGGCGGCGGCGAGCTGAGGCATCAGGCCGCCAGCGACGGCAGCCTTTTCTGGTCCCGGCGAAGGAGTTGGTTCCCCAGAGCGGCTAGATAATTCCATGAGGGCAGCAAAGCATTGGCCGGCGCGCTGGCGAATAGAAAGCTACGGTAGGCGCGCGGGAAATTGGGGGTTATTTTTACCGCGTTGACCAGATGGAGTAGACGAGTAGTTAACCCCCACCGTCTTCCCAGTGCTTTTTACCGTCGGGCGGCGGTTAGTTTGATGAATCGAGTCCACATAAAAACCTATGGTTGTCAGATGAACGAGCGCGACAGCGAAGCGGTCGCTGCTTTATTACGCGCGCGCGGTTATCGGCTAGTGGGGCCAGAGGCCGACTGTGATATTTTACTGCTCAATACTTGCAGCGTGCGGGATGCGGCGGAACAAAAAGCCATCGGGAAGGCGGCGAATGTTGCGAATCGGAAAAAAAAGAATCCGGATTTTATCTTAGGGATCCTTGGTTGTATGGCGCAGAATCGCGGGGCGGAGTTGCTCGATCAGCTGCCCGATCTCGACCTCATCATCGGCACACAAAAATTTCACCAAGTCCCCGATTATCTCGATAATCTCCGCGCGGCGCAGGCGGCCGGGGTGCCGATTGGGGCCACGATTATCGATCTTGAGGCAGAAAATGGTTCGCAAAATACCATTCGCGATCATGTGTTGGCCGAAAAACAAGTCACCGCGTTTGTTTCGATTCAGCAGGGTTGTAATATGGATTGTTCGTTTTGCATTGTGCCTAAAACCCGCGGGGATGAACGCTCTCGGCCGATGAAGGAGATCGTTCAGGAATGCGAAAAACTGGTCGCGGGAGGTGTTAAGGAAATTACTTTGCTCGGCCAGATCGTGACGAGCTATGGCCGGCGCGACTATGAGCACACCGGCGGGGTCACGCCTTTTGTGCAGCTGCTCGAGCAGGTAAACATTATTCCTGGTTTGCACCGCATCCGCTTTACTTCCCCCCACCCGCGGGGTTTTAAGGACGACTTAATCGCCGCTTATGGCCGTTTAAATAAACTCTGCCCCTATGTGCATTTACCGCTGCAATCGGGGTCTAATCGAATTCTGAAGGCCATGAACCGACCCTACACCCGCGAACGCTACAGTCAGATTGTTGATGACTTGCGGGCGGTGCAGCCGGCCATGTATTTTTCCACGGATGTAATTGTCGGCTTCCCGGGCGAGACCGCCGAAGATTTCGCGGAAACCCGGGAGCTCTTTGAGCGAGGGAATTATGATATGGCCTATATTTTTAAATATTCCATCCGCACCGGGACTCCGGCCGCGACGTTCGGGGAACAAGTCCCTGACGATATTAAAGAGGAGCGTAACCAAGTTTTGTTAAAAATTCTGGCGGCTAATTCCAACCGCCGAAATAGCCAATTAATTGGCACCAGCCAAGAGGTGCTCGTCGAGGGACGGGACAAGAAGGGGTTGCGTTATACCGGGCGAACACGGGGTAATCGGGTAGTTCACTTTGAAGCTAACGACCGTTTAATCGGTGAATTGGTGGCGGTTAAGATCGAGCGGGCCACGACGGCCGTGCTTTACGGGACCCTTAGTTTGGTGGGGGTTTAAGCAAAAAGTATTTTGGTGGCCGGCCCAGTAATAGAGAGTTCTGAGCTTGTGGAGAAAGAGAACGAGTAAGAGAAAGGGGGCGCACATATGTCTCTTTTCCTCGCCACTCTTTTAGCCGGACTGTTTCTCACCATCGTGGGTGGGCTGCTGGTCTGGAATCATTCGTTGATCGGTTCGAGCGCGCGGGCTGGGCTGCGCTCAGGTTGGGCCGCGGGTTTACTCTTTGGCTCAGCGGCGGGTTGGTTTATCTGGCGAATTTCACAACTCGGTGAGTCCGATCTTATTTTTGTGCAGACCCCGCAACCGATCATGGCGGGCTTTGCGGTCTTAGCGGTGCTGGCTTTTATTTATGCGCCCGACTTTCTCGCGGTGCGCGGTGGTAGTGCGCTGATGTTATTAAGCGCGGAGCCACTGCTTAATTCCGCTTACATGGAGTATCAATATCCCCAGCGGCTTTTGTTGGTCAGCGCCGTTTATAGCGGATTGTGTCTCGCGCTTTATTTAGCGGCCGCACCTTATCGCTTGCGGGATTTCTTGGGGTGGCTTTTTCAAGCACCTGGGCGGCCGCGGTGGTTAGGGGGCGGCTTGCTTCTTTACGGGCTAGCCACCGCAATCGCCGCGTTTACTTACTAAGTTATGGCGACGCTCGATTCGACCTCCACGGTGCTCCTTATTTTGGCGGGTCCTGCTGGGGTTGGTAAAAGTACCCTCTGTGATCGATTGGTCGCGGAGGTGGCCGGGTTTGAACGAGTGGTTACCGCAACGACGCGACCAGCGCGCGCGAATGAAGTAAATGGCCGCGATTATCACTTTTTAACAGAAGAGGAGTTTGATGCGCGCTTAGCGAATGGCGAATTTCTGGAGTGGGCTTGTGTGCATCGTAAATATCGTTACGGCACGCTAAAGTCCGCCATTCTCGGTCGGTTGCCGCAGACGAACTTAACGGCAAACGTTGACGTTCAGGGCGTGCGCAATATCCGGGCCGCGGCGGAAACCCTTCCTTTGCTCAAAACTCGCCTGGTCACTATTTTTGTCGCCCCTGATTCTTTTGATGTCTTGCGGGAGCGGTTACAGGGGCGTGGGCCGGTAAGTGCGGAGGAGCTTGCGCGGCGTTTACAAAGTGCGGAGCTAGAAATGGCGGAACGGAATTCCTATGATTATGTTATTCATAGCGGCAGTAAGGAACAGGATTTCCGCGCCCTCTTGGCTTTTTGGGAGCAAGCGCGGCGCAAGGTAGCTGGATCTACCGCCTAATCTATGGCGCCCCCGTTGCGCTTTCCGGTCAGTAATCATTCCGACGGGCAGCGGTTTTTTAACCCGAGTGGCCAACGGCCGGCGGCCGCTTTTTCGGCCTTAATTAAATGGGGTTATCAGCGCTTAGTTTTACGGCAGAAAATCAATTGGCCTAAGGCTATTCGGCAGAACCGCGAAGCTCTTGTCCCTCCGCCAAGCTTAAGCGGTGAAGATCCACCAAGCGGTTGGCTCGCGGAAAAGTTGGGCGATGCACTTTGGCACCTTTCAACTAACCGATGAAGGAATTGACGATCCAGCGATTGCCCTCGCCGCGGCGAGAAGCACCCACGGCTTAGAACCGATGGATTTTGCCGTGCCTGATTTTGGGGAAACAAAATGGGTGGGTTAGCCTTTACCGTGGTAAGCAGGTATAAAAAAGGCCCAGCGCAACGCTGGGCCTAAGGAGCAAATTATCCGTAAGATTACTGGTGGCGGGTGTTATAGAATTTAACGAAATCAGTCGTTAGATCGAGCTCGGGCTTAGCGTTCAGTACCGCTTCACCAAGTTTAGCCAAATCAAGCAAGAGGTCGATGTTGTGCTCCTTGGAGAAAGCGCCGATCTCCTTGCCGATCTCGGCGGCAATCGGAGCCTGCAGTTCTTGGACGCGTTTATTATAAGCCTCTTGAGCAGCTTGTTGTTTACCTTGCAGTTCCTGCTGTAATTTTTGCCCAGCTGTTTGCTGCTCCGCCATAGCCTTGGCGTTGGCCACAGGATCGGCATTAAGTTTGGTGAGCTCGCCCACAATGGTCCGAAGCTTCTCATTCAAAAGGGAGAGTTCGCTTTGGGTGCCGCTAAACTCGAGCTCCAGTTCTTGGGCAACTTTCACGAGTTGTTTGATGCCAGCCTTCTCATCAAGAAAGGCCGAGCTGTTCACGTAAGCCAGACGGACTGGCTCGACGGTTTTAACCACTGCGGCGGAAGTGGTTTGAGCGGTGAGTGGAGCCGCCAGCGCTAGGGCGAGGAGGGCGGGAAGGAAGGGGATGGAGGATTTCATGGGTATTTAGATCTAGAGGCTGCGCGCTCTTTGGCAAAGGCAAAAAGTTATTTTATGGACGCTAGCTGGCCACAGCCAGCGGCGATATCAATCCCGCGGCGCTGCCGCACAGTACTCGGTAGACCATAATCAGCGAGGACTTGTTGAAAGCGGCGCGCGGCTTCTTGGCCAGTGGGGGCACCCCCATAACCCGAAGTAGGATTTAGTGGAATGAGATTAACTTGGGCGGGTTGGCCTTGGAGTAATTTTCCGACGGCATGAGCGCTTGTGCCGGAATCGTTTTTCCCCTCAATGAGAGTCCATTCGTAAAATATTTTACGCTGCAGCTTCGTGCTATAATAACGACAAGCCTCCATCAAAGCGTCCAAGGGCCACTTGCTTGCCACCGGAACTAGCGCAGCTCGCTCCGCTTGCGTGGCGCCGTGCAACGAGACGGCGAGGCTGACGGCACGCGCTTCATCAGCGAGCCGGATAATGCCGGGAATAACCCCCACGGTGCTCAGGGTTATTTTCTTTGCGCCAAGCGCTAGGCCGGTCTGGTCACACAAAATATCAACCGCTTTCAATACGGCGTCATAATTGTGGAGCGGCTCGCCCATCCCCATCAGGACGATGTTGCGGAGGCGCTCATGGCGTTCATGGGGGGAGGCGCTGTGGGGATTGGCTAAAGCGGGTGATCGGTCGGGCGATGTCTCAGGCAGAACCACGCGGGCGTTTGCTTTCTCGGGAAACAGTTGCCCTCGTGCTGGCGCGGTATGCCTCAGGGCTTGGTCCACATGCAGCGCTTGCGCCACAATTTCACCAGCGCTGAGGTGGCGGGCGAACCCCATTTGTCCCGTGGCGCAGAACACACAACCCATCGCGCAACCGGCCTGGCTGCTGATGCATGCGGTCACACGGCCGGTGTAACGCATCAGAACGGTTTCGATTTTCCGCTCATCGTTGAGGGCCAGTAAGTATTTGCGGGTAAATCCATCCGTGCTGTGGGTTTCAACGGCGACGGGCAGACGAGAAAAAGTTAAGGCACTTTCTGCTTGGGTCCTAAAGCGCTTCGGCAGCTCTGGCATTTCCGCCCAATGAGTTAAGCCCTCTCTATAACTATAGCGCCAAAGGCGTGCGGCGTGGGTTGGGCTAAAGCCCCAGCGGACGACAAGCTGGCGAAGTTCCTCGCGGGTTAAATCGTAGAAATTAATAAGGGCGGAACACATGCAGCGCCCTTGTCATTGCGAGCCGCACCGCAACGAGGCAATCCATCTTGCGCGGCGCCCTGCCCCGCTGCCGGCCAAGGGAGGTTTGCCTAAAAAAGGAAGCGGCTTTTACTGATCGTAATGAGGTCTAAAGTTATTCTGGCAGGGGGCAGTGGGTTGCTTGGTCGAGCCGTGGCTCAGGACCTAGTAAAAATGGGTTGGGACGTGGTTGTTTTAACCCGTCAGCCCCAGCAACAGCTGGCGATTAATCCTATCTTGGCCGCGCCGGTTCGATTGGTTTATTGGGACGGAGCCGAAAATGGTCCGTGGGCGGCAGAGCTCGAGGGTGCGGCGGCTTTAGTAAATTTAGTGGGCCGAAGCATTAACTGTGTTTTCACCCCCAAGCATCGCCACGAGATACTCCACTCTCGTTTACGGGCGGTGGCCGCCCTAGGGCGAGCGGTGGCGGAATGCGCGCAGCCGCCAGCGGTTTGGGTGCAAGCCAGCGCGGTTGGTTACTATGGTTTTGCGGGTGCGGGGCACTGTGATGAGGCCTCACCAGTCGGCACCGATTTTTTAGCGGAAGTGTGTCGGCAGTGGGAAACTGCCTTTCAAGCGGCTTGTCCGGCTAAAACCCGACCGGTCATCTTGCGGCTCGGGGTGGTGCTCGACGCTCACGGCGGGGCCTATCCACTGCTCGCGCGGTTAACACAATTTTTCCTCGGCGGGGCGGCGGGGGCCGGGACGCAAGGGTTTGCCTGGGTCCATCAGCAGGATGTGCGGCGAGTTTTCCAACAGGCTATTTTACGGCCAGAGCTTATGGGGGTTTATAATGTCTGCGCACCGTCGGGGGTGACCAATGCGCTCTTCATGGCGACCTTGCGCCAATCGTGGCAGCGCCCGTGGACGCCGCCGGCGCCAGCATTTTTAGTTAAACTGGCGGCGCGCTACTTAATGAAAACTGACTCTACTCTTATTCTCGGGGGGCGGGTTTGTGTTCCTCGCCGGTTATTGGCGGCGGGTTTTCAGTTTGATTTTCCCGATCTCGCGCCGGCTTTACGCCACCTTGCGCGATCGGAATAAATATTTAGCAGACGGAATAGCTGCTTTTTTCCGATTCGCCGGGAGGCCGCCCAAGCAGAGCCGAGAGAGCCGCCGCGGTCTGCGCAGATATTGTTTTATCTGCCGCGCGCCCGGCGTTGCCTTTTGGGGGCGATAAATTAAATAAAAACTATGACCGAAATGCTGACAAAGTTTATGCAGGCGTTTATCCCCTTATTTGTCGCGATCGACCCCATCGGGTTGGTGGCAATTTTTCTCGGGCTCGGGCAAAATGTAGCGCCGGCGCAACGGCAGAAAATCGCCGATCAGGCCACTTGGACGGGCGGACTCGTTGCCTTGGGCTTTCTTTTCCTCGGGCAAAGTGTATTCAAGGCCGTCGGAATTTCGGTGAGTGATTTTCAAATCGCGGGGGGGCTCATATTATTCATTCTCGCCGCTAAGGATTTAATTCAGTCGGCCGCTGAGCCCGAAAAGCTGCCTGAAGATTTTGGGGTCGTTCCCTTGGGGATGCCCCTGATTGCTGGGCCGGCCTCGATCACCACTTTACTCGTATTGGCGCAAACCCAGGCAATTGGCTTAGGGGTTACGTTAGTGGCCTTGGTGGTGAATCTCGGGATCGTGGTTTTTGCCCTCCATTATAGTGTGTGGCTGGGGCAAAAAATTAGCGCCACCGGGTTGCGGGCTATTTCAAAAATTGTTTCCATGCTCTTGGCCGCAATTGCGGTGAATATGATTCGGCGGGGTTGGAGCAGCTAGGTTTTAGCCGTCAGTTTTTATACCCATGAAAGTTGCGTTGGTTTTTTTATTACTGGTCGGAGTTTTATCGGCGGCGACTTCCGCGGATTGGGCCGCGCGGCTTGATCGCACGGTGCGCGCGGTGCAGTCAGAATTCTCTGCCCCCCAACTAAACCCTGCGCAGTTGGCAATTACGGTAATCGATTTACGCCAACCGCAGGCCCCGCGCAGAGCAGATTATCGCGGAGCGGAGCGATTTTATCCGGCGAGTGTCATTAAGCTATTTTTTCTAGCCTACACGCATCACCTGCTAGCCAATGGTCGCTTGGCGGATTCCCCTGAGCTGCGGCGGGGCTTGCGTGATATGATCGTAGAATCTTTTAACGAGGCGACGAGTTACATTGTTGATGCCATCACTCATACTACGAGTGGCCCGGAAATGCCGGCGGCAGAGTTAGCGGCTTGGAGCCAACAGCGCGGAGTGGTCACGCAATATTTTCAGGCGCTTGGTTACACCAATGTAAACGCCCAACGTAAAACTTGGGGCGAAGGTCCCTACGGGCGGGAAAAACAGGATATGGCGGTGCATGGGCCGGCCCGAAATTTTCTTTCGACCAACGACACCGCCCAGCTCCTCCAAGAAATAGCATTGGGGCGCTGGATTTCCCCGGCGTGTTCCAGCGAAATGCTGGCGCTCATGGAGCGTGATCTAACAAAAGCGCCCACGCCAGGAGTTGATGAGGAAGGCCTTAGTTTTACTGCCCCCGCGCTAGCGCCGGGGATGAAGTTATGGTCTAAGGCTGGCTGGGTGAGTTGGGCGCGGCACGACGCGGCCTTGATCGGTTTGCCGGATGGCGGTCGCATCATTATCGTAACCTTCACCGAGGGGCGGGAGCACGCCAGTAATCGGGCGATTATTGCCGCCGTGGCACGACACCTACTCGCAGACTTGCCCCCGATCACGCCGTAACGGTTAGAAAAAAACCTAAGCGTGGCCGCCAAGCAGGCGGCGGCCCACCCGCTCCTCTTAGCCTTGAAAGGTCGTAAGCAGGTCCGCGTAAATTTTTGCCGAGTCGACTAAGTCTTTAACGCGAGCCCGCTCGTCGACGCCGTGATAATCGATGCCGCCCGGGCCATAGCCGACCGTGGGAATTTTTTTAACCTGCGCAAAAAAGTGCATATCGTTAAAGCCGGTCGAGACGACAAAGTTCGTGGGCCGGCGGCGAATCCGCGTCACACTCGCTTGAAGCGCGGTGAATAGCGGATGACTCGGTGGCCGGTAGCACGAAAAATTATCGGAGATTTTATTAACGGTAATGCGACACTGGGGTATTTGGCGGGCGGCTTTTTTTAGGAAGGCGGTTAGTTCACGCTCCGCGGTGCGGACATTTTCATTAGGAAGCACTCGGCGATCGATGGTAAAGCTGGCCGCGGCGGGCACCGTATTGACCTTGCCGCCCTCTCCAGCGGAGAAAACGCCGCCAATATTTATGGTGGGACGAAGCATTTCGCCGTTCGGGGCGCGGAAAGTCTGGCGCCTTAATTGCCGTTTGTAGCCGCCGAGCGCGAGGACGAGGGCCGCCATTTTTTCGAGAGCGTTGATGCCTTGCGTTGGCAGCGAGCCGTGCGCGGCCTTGCCGTGAACCTGCACATTCAGCCAGACCACCCCGTTATGCCCACAACAGATCGCATTGCCTTCACCTCCTTCGCCCACCACGGCATAATCAGCGCGCAGTTTACCGTATTGAGTGATCCAGCCGGTACCAAGGGCGCTATCCGTTTCTTCATCGGCGACAAAAGAGACCTCGACATTAAAATTTGGCCGGACGCCTGTTTGCCGGAGTGCCTGGAGCGCAAAAATAATACTGGCGATCGCGCCCTTCATGTCAGCGCTCCCGCGACCATAAATCCAACCGCGCTCGAGCATAGGATTAAAGGCGGAACCATGCCGCCAGCGGCCTGAAACCGGAACCACATCGTAGTGCGCGTTAAAGTGGATTGTTTTCTTGGCGCCGGCATTCCAAAAACCAATGACGTTGTAGCGGGGATAACCAAACAAGCCAGGGAGGGCTTTATTTTGAAACGCGCGGGGAACCGGAAGTCGGCGAACCTGCAAACCCAGGTCGCGTAAGGAGGTGGCCAATAGCTGGGTGATGGCGCCGTAGTTTTCTCCCGGAGGATTAACTGTCCGCAGGCGAATAATTTTCTGCAGGAAAGCGGTTAACTCGTCCTGATGTTGGTCGAGATAAAGTCTCGGCGTTAGGCGGGAAGGTAATTTACTGGCCATGGTTAAAATGAGTGTAGAGAAGTTTTAGCGCCACGAGGGACGCCATAAAAAGAAACAGTGGTCGGACAAAACGCGCCCCGCGGGTCATGGCCAGATGTGCCCCCAGGCGGCCGCCGAGTAATTGACCCGCGCCCATGGTTAGGCCGGGCAACCAAAGCACGGTGCCGGCGATAGCAAAATAAATTAGCGCAGAGATATTACTCGCGAAATTCATCACCTTGGTGTGGCCCGCTGCGCGGACGAAGTCATGACCCAGTAGAGTCACGAAGGCGATGGTCCAAAATGAGCCAACGCCAGGACCAAAGAACCCATCATAAAAGCCTAAACCCAAGCCGAAGATTAAATAAAAAGTGAGCGCCTCCATGCGGTGATGCCGGCTATTTTCTCCAAGCTGCGGCCGAAAAATCATATAAATAACGAGGGCGCCTAGTAGCCAAGGGATCAGGGCACTAAGAAAATGGGGATCAAGCAGTCGCATCGCGCCAGCCCCGACCAAGCCGCCAAGAGCGGTCAGGGCAAACCCCAGTCGGCACTCGCGGAGGTTCACCACCCCGCGACGGACAAAACTCCAGGCCGCCGAAGCTGACCCAAAAGTTCCCTGCAACTTGGAGGTCGCGAGCGCGAGCGGGGCTGGGATCCCCAATCCGAGTAAGGCCGGCAAAGCAATGAGGCCGCCGCCGCCGGCGATCGCATCAACCGTACCCGCAACTAAGCCGGTCGCGAAGAGGGCTGGATAAGCCCAAAGGGGAATTTCAGGGACGGTGAGCATAGAAACAGTAGTCTGCAGGTCGCAGTTAATTTTGACAGCGCGGAGTGCTGACCCACCATGATTGGCCATGGCCTTGCCTGAGTTGCGAAATTTATTTTGGTTAACGCGGAGGGCGATAAAAGCCCGCCTGACCGCGGTGAGACAGTCGGTCTTGGCTATGATGGCCAGGCCCGCGGCTTAATTATGCCCCGCCCGGCCCCAGCCCTCCCCGCGAAAACTCCGTCGGGTGCTTATGATTCAGCCAACGGCTGGGAGGTGGTTAACCTTAATTCCCTCCTACGCTCCCTCGCCCCCATTCTCCGGCAAGTAGCCGGTAACAAAGTTTTGCTGGAGCTGCGCTTGGCCTCCGATTTAGGGCAAACGCGAATCACCCCGACGCAATTTCAACAGGCCTTATTAAAGCTTTGTGCGCATGCAAAAAAAATCATGCCGGAGGGCGGGAAAATTATTATTCGGACGGCCAATCATGTGGAGGCCAGCGCGGTCGATCAGCGCGCAGCACTCATGCCGGCGGGGCGCTACATTGCGCTCACCATCAGCGATCCGGCGCAGGGGTTGACGCCCAGCGTGGTCGAAAATCTTTTAGAATTTATTTATACTGGGAGTGATCTAGGCGCTGAGCCAGCCCACCGTTACAGGCACGTCCAGCGCACGGAGGCGGAGTTGGCCTTGGTGCTTTATTTGCCTGAGACGATGGAGGCCGAGGTGACGGCGCGCAGTCGGCAAGAGCCATCACCCCGCGCGCGCGGGCCGGAAATACTGCTCATCATAGAGGCGGATGCCGTTTTGCGTAAAATGATCACCGGTCTGTTGACGGTCGATGGCTATCAGGTGATGGCGGTGGCAACAGCGGACGAGGCGCAAGGCCAGCTCGCCGGCAAACAGGCGCGGCCGCAATTGGTGCTCATGTCGGGCGGAAGCAAGGCTGAGACTCAGCTCGTCAGGCAACTGTTTGCGGCGAACCCGCAGCTGCGCTTAATTAACGCCGCCGCGGAATACCCGTGGCGGGGTCTGACCGATATTCCTGAGCCTAGCCGGCTGCATTTGCCCAAGCCCTTTGCATTGAGCATTCTTTTAGCGCAGATCCGGGTTTTACTCGATGCGCCGACTGGACGTTAGGCCGAGAGGAAAAATTCATTTGGCCTTGCTGAAATAGCCGTAAATCTAACCGGCGTGCATCTTCTTCCTGTTCGTACCGCTGGGGCTGCGGAAAATATGGCCAGCGATTTTATGTTATTGCAGCGCTACCCCACCGTCAGCGTGCCGCGTTTTCGGCATTATGAATGGCGAGGGCCCGCTTGTACTTTTGGGTATAGCCAAAAAATAAATTTTGTGCGCGCGCATTTGCCGGCCCCTGAAAGTTTCGACCTATGCCGCCGGCCGACCGGCGGCGGCATCGTTGATCATCGCACGGATTGGACTTATGCCTTGGTGATCCCGCGTGGACATGAGCTTTACGACGCCCGGGCCGCGCTATCTTACCGCATCGTGCATGAATGTTTAGCGGCCGCCTTGGTTGCTTTAGGGCAGCCAGCGGAGGTAAACCAGCAGTGCGTGAGCTTAAATGATCAAGGGAAGGAGCTCGTGGTGCCATCCTCGCTCGATTTAGCGCGCCCAGGCGTATGTTTCCAGCGCGCGGAACTTTACGACGTCGTCCAAGCAAATCGTGGAGTTAAAATTGCCGGCGCAGCGCAGAAACGAAACAAGCACGGCTTGCTCTTTCAGGGCTCAATAGAAAAAGGGAGCCTTGGCTCGATCGATTGGGATTTATTTTCGGAAAAATTTACCACCGGTCTAGCTTTAGCCCTTGGCACAATCGCGCAGCCCACGCCTTGGCCGGAGTGGCATGAAGACGAAGTGATTGGGCTTACAGACCAATACGCCTCGGCAGAATGGACCGAATCACGTTAGTCCGTATTTAAGAAAGTAATTTTAGCCGGGCGGTATTTCCTCCCTCCCCCGTCTTTGACTAAGGGCGAGGGGCGGCTATCCTCACCGACTTATGAAATCTTATCGTGCAATAGTTTTAATCCTCATGGCGGTAATGGCAGGGCAAGTTTACGCCGCCGATTTGCGCCCGATCACCCCGCAAGATTTATGGGCGATGAAGCGGCTGGGCGCACCCGCGCTTTCTCCTGACGGGCAGCTCGTCGTTTTAAGTGTGGCGGATTGGTCGATTGAAAAAAATAAGAGCACCGCGAGTTTATGGTTAGTGCCGGTTGCGGGAGGCGCCATCCGTCGCCTGACAACGGTGGCGGCCAACGATAGTGCCCCCACGTGGAGTCCGGATGGACAGCGGATCGCTTTTATTTCCAAGCGGGGTGAGGATGAGAATGCCTCGCTCTATGTATTGCGGATGGATGGTGGCGAACCCGAGAAAATCCTTGAGCTTCCCTTTGGCGTCTCGAGCCCTCAATGGCTGCCCGATGGGCAAAGTATCGTTGTGGCGACGACAGTAATTCCGGAGCTGGCCGGTACTTTGGCTAGCACTGATTTAGCCGCGATAAAGAAGGAAATTAAGCGGCGGAAAGATTCTAAGATGACCGCGAAGGTTACGGAAGATCGCCAATACCGCTATTTCGATCACTACCTTACTGATAACTTAGCCAACCGGCTAGTTCGCGTAGATCTCACCACTAAGGCTGTGCGGGATCTTACTCCTCAATGGAGCCGGCTGTTTACGGTCAGTGGTGAAATCGACTACGATCTTTCCCCTGATGGGAAAAGTATCGCGCTGACGATTAATACGACCCCGCCCCCTTATCAGGCTTTCCCTAACCATGATATTTATTTGTTAATGGTGGATGGCTCGGGCGACATGAAGAACTTAACGCCTGAAAATAAAGCGGATGATAGTAGCGCAATTTTTTCCCCGGACGGTCAGGTGCTCATTTTTAGCCGACGAGAAACCCCTTATTACAGTGGGGAATTTTCCAAACTCTGGCGTTACACGCCGGCGACCGGTAAAAGTAGTCCGCTGACAGAGGCCTTAGACTACAGCATCGAGAGCGCCAGTTTTTCTGCCGATGGGCAAACGCTTTGGATCACGGCAGAAGAAAAAGGAGTTTTGCCAATTTTCCGGATGAACGCTGACGGAACGGGCCTAACCCCAGTTTATTCCGCTGGTACGTCTACGGCGGTTGATACTAAAGCCGGCGCCTTGGTCTTTCTGAACGACAATACGAGTCGACCAGCCGAACTTTTTACGCTCGATCCAGCCACGGGACAGGCGCGGCAACTCACCCATTTTAATGATGCGGCGGTCGCCCAGCTCGACCTTGGTCGGGTCGAAAGTTATTGGTTTACCGGCGCGAATGCTGACCAAATCCAAGGTTGGTTAGTCTACCCTCCCGGCTACGACGCTAAGAAAACTTACCCGCTGGTTCAGTTGATGCATGGTGGCCCCCACACGATGTGTCGCGACAGTTGGAGCTACCGTTGGAATACGCATGTTTTCGCGGCGCCTGGTTATGTGGTCACGTGGGTTAACCGGCATGGCTCAACTGGTTTTTCAGAAAAATTCTCGAGAAGCATACTCAACCAGTGGGGCGAAATGCCTTTTGACGATATTATGAAAAGCACAGACTTCCTCTTAAAGAAGTTACCCAATCTTGATGCCACGCGGCTGGCGGCAGCAGGAGCGAGCTACGGCGGTTACATGGCGGCGTGGGTGCTCGGGCATACGGATCGCTTCAAGGCCATTATTAATCACGCGGGGGTGAATAGTTCTTACGCGCAATATGCCAGTGATGTGCCGCACGGCTTCCCTGAGGTAATGGGCGGTAAGCCTTGGGTTAATGTCGAGGGTCTGCAGAAAGCGAATCCCATGTTCTACGCAAAAAACTTCAAGACCCCCACCCTCGTGCTTCATGGCGAGTTAGATTATCGCGTCCCTTATGGTAACGGCCTCGAGCTCTATGGAGTGCTGCAAGCGATGAGCGTGCCATCACGGCTCGTTATTTTCCCTGACGAAAATCATTGGGTGCTCTCACCGCAGAATGCGATTTACTGGCATTGGGAAATGCAAAACTGGCTCAGTCGTTACATCGGAGGTAAGCCCGCGCTAGAAAAGCCCGTGTTCGAGGGCGCCGGAGCAAAGTAACCAGCGTTACCTTGGTTTTATGGTAGGAGGGTAAAAATCTCTCCTACCGAGTCGGCGCAGCTAGGCTGTAAATATAATGATCCACATGGTGATCATACAGCCACTCCGCTTGCTTGAGCGTGCTTATTTTGGTGAAGCCTAAGCGCTCGGGGATTTTCTGCGCCCGCAGATTACTCGTGGCAACGGCAACGATGACGCGACTGACCTTTAACTCTCGAAAAGCATGGTCAATCACCGCGCGGCAGCAGGCCGTCATGATCCCCTGCCCTTGGCTGCCCGGGGCAATCCAGTAAGCGGGAAAGCCAATCCGATTGGCCCAGTCGATCCGGTTGTGGCCGATCACCCCGACGAGTGTGCCCATTGACCAAATGCCACAGGTGAAAGCGCGTGATTCTTTAAAGTCCCGCAGCGTGTCTTTAATATACCTTTGCGAATCCTCTAGCCGGTTGGTGGCGTCAACCCAGGGCAACCACTCGCGCAACGCGCTGCGGTTGGTGTTAACCAGAGCAAATAATGCTGCAGCATCGGTCAGTTGAAGTTG
>NEUY01000032.1 GCA_002304425.1 Opitutia bacterium Tous-C10FEB | reverse complement strand
TTGGCGCGCGCGATTAGCTCGTTCGTTACGCCCGAACGGGCGGAGACGACAATCACCAGCTGATGGCCTGCCGCGCGCGTTTTTTGAATGCGCTGGGCCACATTTTTTATGCGGTCGACGTCACCCACGGAGGTGCCGCCATATTTCTGCACGATAAGAGCCATGGTTACAAACAGGTTAGATGGCCTCGCGAGGCACCAGATGGCAAGGAGGGAGTGCGGGCCTTACGTCATAACCAGCGACGCCGAATTGAGGGAAATTAAATTCGTGGCTTCCGGTGCCACTTGTTCTCCGTCCCACTCAGCAAGCGCTTAATATTTTCGTGATGCCGCAGAATAACAAACCCCGCGAGTAGTGAAACAATAACACTGCTCGCCACCTGATGCGGTAGCAGCCAACTCGCGGTGATTGCGGCTGTTGCCGCCAAAATGGAAGCCAGCGAAACATAGCGAAAAACATAAAGCGCCCCGACCCAAGTCGCCGCCGCGATCGCACAGGCCACCGGCGCTAAAACCAAGAGCCCCCCGGCGGCGGTCGCCACTCCTTTGCCGCCGCGAAAGCGCGTGAAGATCGAAAAAGAATGGCCCAAGACCGCCCCGACGACACCGATGAGCGCGAGAGTCGTGGCGGCGGGCGCCGCCACCATGGGCAACAACGGCCAGGCGGTCGCGATGGCCCCCTTGGCGACGTCCAGAGCCAGGACCGTGTTACCCGCTTTAGCCCCCAGCGTTCGTTTAACATTCGTGGCGCCAGGATTGCCGCTGCCTACTTTAAAAATATCCACCCCATGCGCCCGCGCCACCCAGTAGCCAAAAGGCAAGGAGCCGAGGAGATAGCCGACCGCCGCAGAACTAATAAACCAAGCATTCATCATCAAAGATTGACCACCACAGCGTGCTTAATCGCCCGATGGTTGGTCAATTCCTTAAGCGCGGCGACGGAGGGCTGGCTATCCAAATTCAACACGCAGAGTGCCGTGCCCCCGGCATTATTGCGACTCAAGGACATCGCCGCGATGTTCACTTGAGCG
Organism: Opitutia bacterium Tous-C10FEB; assembly: GCA_002304425.1. Taxonomy (GTDB): domain Bacteria; phylum Verrucomicrobiota; class Verrucomicrobiia; order Opitutales; family Opitutaceae; genus Lacunisphaera. Next base: position 17,066 of record NEUY01000032.1, on the reverse strand, counting down.
CGACCCAAGAGCATGCCGACCATGCCGATGATCCCAGGCTCGTCATGATTTTCGTAAATCAGCAAGGCGCCCGTGGGAGCGGCTTCAACTTCACGACCATTCAGAGATACGAGTCGCGGACTGTTGGCTTTGCCCAACAACGTGCCCATCGCCGAGAAAATCTTTCCATCCGCCGTGATCGCTTCCACCTGCATGAGCTCGGTGTAATCGGTCTCGACGTTGGATTTTGTAATATCCACCTGCACGCCTAAGCGCTGCATGATGAGCGGTGCATTTATATAATTAAGTCCATCGCTACTAATGCGACTGAGAAAGCCCCGCTGAATCGCCCGCGTCACCGGATTCGCATCCAACTCAACAATTTTGCCCCAGTAAGTAATCCGCAGACGCTCTACCCGATTATTGGCTAGCTGCTGCACCAATGTACCCAGTTTAGCGCCAAGCTCTAAATAGGGCCCGATCAGCTTGAGCGTCGTCGCATCCAAGGAGGGCATATTCACGGCGTTACTAATCACGCCCCCGTTGAGCACATCGGCGATCTGCTCCGCAATTTCAATCCCGACCGCATCCTGCGCCTCTGCGGTGGAGGCCCCGAGATGCGGGGTGAGCGTGACGTTTGTCAATTGCCGCAGTTCACTATTCGTCGCCAGCGGCTCCTCTTCATAAACATCGAGCCCAGCGGCCGCCACCTGGCCTGATTTCAAACCCGCGATCAGCGCCGCCTCTTTAATAATGCCGCCCCGCGCGCAGTTGAAAAGTCGCACGCCTTTTTTGCACTTAGCCAGCGCGGCTTCATCGATCATGTATTTAGTCTGCTCGGTCAGCGGCATGTGCACGGTAATGTAATCCGCCTGCGCCAGTAATTCATCTAACGTGACGGCCTCAATCTGCATCGCTTTGGCCCGACTTGGCGCGAGGTAAGGATCGAAAGCCACCACGCGCATTCCAAAAGATTGCGCGCGCTTAGCGACTTCGGTGCCAATGCGACCGAGACCAACCACGCCAAGCGTTTTTTTAAACAACTCGATCCCGGAGAAACTCTTCCGATCCCACTGTCCCGCCTTCATCGATGCCGCCGCCTGAGGCACCGGCCGAGCGCCACAAAGGATATGCGTAAACGTCAATTCAGCCGTCGCGATCGTATTGCCCAAGGGCGTGTTCATCACGATCACGCCGCGCTCGGTCGCGGCCTCCACATCGACATTGTCAACTCCCACGCCCGCGCGACCCACGACCTTAAGCAGGGGCGCAGCCGCAAATACCTCCGCGGTAATTTTAGTCTCAGAGCGCACGGCTATGGCCTGCACATCGCGCACGAGTTCCAGTATTTTAGCCGGCGAAGAACCATAAGCCTCGATGACTTCGAAGCCCGGTTGCTGCCGCAAGAAAGCGACGCCCTTCGGGGAAATTTTGTCGGCGACGAGGATTTTCATGCAGCGCCAACAAGCAGGGCGCGCGCCGAAAAGGCAACCTTGCAGGATTAATTCTACGGCGACTGAACCAATTTTATGACTTATCCTGGGCTGAGACAATGCGCCGCCACCCAAACGCTAAAAAATTGCCCTTAGGCGTCACCCCCCGCCGATCGTAAGCTCAAGCATGCAGGGCTGGGTAATCCGTGTAGCCCTCAGCCTGGCCCCCATAAAATGTGGCCACATTAGGCGTATTAAGCGCGGCCCCAATCTGTAAGCGATGCGGCAAATCAGGATTGGCAATGAAGAGCCGGCCCCACGCGACTGCGTCCGCCTCACCAGCTGCTAACACTTGCTGCGCCGTCTCCACGGTGTGCCCTTGATTCGCAATATAAACCCCGCCAAACGCGCGCTTGAGCGCTGGTCCGAGTCGGGGTTCTTCGAGTGACTCACGCGCACAAAGAAAGGCGAGCTTACGCTTACCTAATTCCGTAGCCAAATAGCTAAACGTGCCCAACCGATCGCTATCCCCCATGCCATGCGCATCACCGCGTGGCGCGAGATGGTAACCCACGCGATCCGCGCCCCAGACGCTAATCACCGCATCGGTAACCGCCAACGGCAAGCGGGCCCGATTGGCAATTGTACCGCCATACTCGTCCGTGCGCACGTTCGAGCTGTCCTGCAAAAATTGATCCAAAAGATACCCATTAGCTCCATGCAGTTCGACCCCATCGAAGCCAGCCCGCAAGGCCTGCTGCGCCCCGTGCCGAAACATCGCAACAATTCCTGGTAGCTCTGCGCGCTCCAACGCACGCGGGGTGACGAAGGCTTTTGCGGGTCGAATTAAACTGACATTACCCGCCGCCGCGATCGCGCTTGGGGCGACTGGCATGGCTCCATTTAAGTAAAATGGATCGGATACGCGACCGACGTGCCAAAGCTGCAGCACGATGCGCCCACCAGCGGCTTGGACCGCCGCGGTAATCTTTTTCCATCCCAGCACTTGCTCCTCCGACCAAATCCCTGGCGTGTCCGGATAACCCACCCCCATGGGATCCACGGCCGTGGCCTCGGACAAAATCAAGCCGGCCGAAGCCCGCTGCCGATAATAGTTCAGCATGAGCTCCGTCGGCACGCGGCCGGCCCCCGCACGACAGCGCGTGAGTGGCGCCATGATAATACGGTTCGGCAGCTGCAGAGCACCGAGGCGAAGCGAAGCGTGGAGCGAAGACATCATCAGGGGAGATACTGAGGTTGGTCGAGTTAGCAAATGCCGTCGTTTAAATTATAATTAACTTGCCGGTAATGCCTAGATTTTTTGCGCGCGTTCCTCCATGGGCAGTTCAGCTTATTCCGCAGGATTAATAAAAACTAACTGGGCCGGTCGCTCGAAAAGCTTTGCGCGTGAATGCACTACCAGTCATTTTAGCGCCCTAAAAGTTATCATGCGTATCCCCCTCCTAGCCTACCTCCTCCTCGCTTTTGGCGCCAGCACCCCACTGGCCCACGCCGACGCCAAAATCGATGCCAGCCGGGCCAAAGTCCGCGCCATGCGTGACGCCGTGCTCGCTGATCTGTACCAACTGCACCCCGAGGCGAAAACAAAAATAAAGAATGCGGCCGGCTACGCCGTGTTCTCTAACGTCGGGATTAATCTTGCGATCGCAAGTTTTGCGGGCGGTCACGGCCTCATCAGCCAGCACGGCATATTCCAAGACACGGAAACCTTCATGAAAATGGCCTCCGCGGGACTGGGCTTCGGACTGGGCATAAAGGATTTCCGCGCAGTGTTTGTTTTTACTGACGCCAATAAGCTGGCCCAGTTTATTGACCAAGGCTGGGACTTCAGCGGCCAAGTCGATGCTGCGGCTAAATCAGACGATAAGGGCGCGGCCCTCGCTGGCGCCCATACCGTGATGCCTGGCGTCGAAGTTTACCAAATAACTAAGAATGGTCTCGCACTTCAAGCCACTCTCCAAGGCACAAAATATTGGAAGGATAAAAAGCTAAACTAAGCGCTCACTTAAATTCCACCGATTAAGACGCGGGGAAGATCCAGGCACTGCCGCCATGCCGGATCGGCGTTTCCCTAGGTAACCTAGGGAAACGCCCTGGCAGTTTTAATTTGGATTTTGTGCGGCGACTCTGATCGCCTCACGGCTGCGCGCGGGTAGGCAAAAGCCAGCCTGTGAAATGCGCCCCAAAGCCCATGCGCAAAGCCCAGTCCTCGATTGTTTTTGAGACCGGCGACGTGCCACTGGAACCGCCGTGGCCGGCATTCGCTGCAATGTGAATTAAAATTGGACCGCTCGTGGGATCCGCTAAGGCCTGCGCGGTCGCAGTGTACTTGTAGGAATGCGCCGGAAAGACGCGATCATCGTGCTCGCCGGTGGTCACTAAAATCGCCGGATACGCCGCGCCGGCCTTGATGGTATGCAACGGCGAATACGCGATGAGGTAGCGAAAACCTTCCGGCGTGTCTGAGTTGCCATAATCTGAGGCCCAACCAGCGCCAACCGTAAATTTATGAAAGCGCAGCATATCCATCACGCCCACCGCCGGTACGGCCGCCGCCGCCAGATCAGGGCGCTGATTAACGACGGCCCCCAGTAAAAGTCCGCCATTCGAGCGGCCATCCAAGACTAATTTTTTATGCGCCGTATAGCCCTGCGCAACGAGCCAGTCCGCCGCGCCGATATAGTCATCAAACACGTTTTGCTTTCGCTCTTTCGTGCCAGCCTTATGCCATTCGTCCCCATATTCTCCACCGCCGCGCAGACAAACATAGGCGTAAATTCCCCCGCGCTCAATCCACGCCAGCGGCGGTACGGCGAAAGTAGGTTTAAAGGAAATATTAAATCCACCATAGCCATAGAGCCAAGTGGGGGCCGTGCCATCACGCCGGAGATTTTTTTTATGCACCAGAAACATCGGGATTTTGGTGCCGTCCTTGGAGGGGAAAAAAACTTGGTTCACCTCATAGGGCGTCGGGTCAAAATCGATTTTAGTTTCCTGATAAATCTCGGTTTTATGCGTGCCTAAATCATGCCGCAGCACGACGCCCGGCGCGAGATACGAAGAATAGCCAATAAATAATTCCGGATCATTAAATTGTCCCGAAATCGCCGCCACTGAACCCAACCCCGGCAGCGGGATTTCGCCCGCCGGCTGACCGTCGAGGGTAAACAGCGCCACGCGATTTATCGCATCATGCATATAAATCACCACCAAGTGACCCGCCGAAATTCGAGCGCGCTCCATGACATCCGGCGATTCCGCGATAACCGTGACTGGGGCGCTTCCGTCCAGCGGCCAGGCTACAATTTTGCCCCGCGCCGCCGCTTGATCAGTGGTAAAATAAAAACGGCCAGCTTGATTGCCCAGAAAATCATAGCTGCTGGTAAAAGCATCAATTAATTTCACGACTGGTCCGGTGAACTGCGGCTGCTGCGCCGAGAGCAGATCGAGATAGTAAATGCTGTTTCCCAACTTGCCGGGTTGAGAAATGGCGATCACCAGATAGCGGCCATCAGGGGAAACCGTCCCGCCAAAATTCCACGTCGGGTGCTCGGGTAAGGCGAAGACGAGCTGATCAACCGATTGCGGGGTACCCACGCGGTGGTAATAAATCGCGCGATTTTCAAGTTTGCTGAAAACTTTACTATCCCCGCCCGTCGGCTCGGGGTAACGAGAATAAAAAAAACCTTGGCTATCATGGGTCCAACTCAGGCCCGTAAATTTTGCCCATTTAATGATATCTGGTGCATCTAAACCGGAGGCGATGTCCCGCAACCGCAACTCACGCCAATCGGAACCCCCGCGCGCTAAACCATAACCCAACCAACGCCCATCCGGCGATGGGGCCGTCAGCGCAAGCGCCGTGGTGCCATCAGCGGAAAGAGTGTTGGGATCCAACAAAACCCGCGAGGTACCGGCTAAGCCGGCTTGGACGAATAAGGGCGACTGATTTTGCAGCCCATTATTTTTAGTAAAAAAATACCACTGCGCTTTTTTAAACGGGAGCCCCGTGCGCGGGTAATTCCAGAGTTCGGTGAGCCGTTGCTTAAGCACGGCCCGCTCGGGTATTTGCGCTAAGGTTGCGTCAGTGCGTGCATTTTGCGCGGCCACCCACTCCTGGGTCGCCGGTGAATCGAGGGCCTCCAGCCAGCGATAGGGATCAGCCACTTTTTGCCCATGGTAAATGTCGACGTGGTCTCCCTTCAGGCTGACGGGATATTTTTCCGCCGCGGCGCCGGCCAAGGAAAGGAACGGAGCGAGCAAAACCAAAAACAAATATTTAAGCATTTCTCCAAAAAACCTGGAATCCACCCCAGGGCAAGCCTCCGCCAGCGCCGCGTCATTCTCCACGATTGCCTTCAGCCGCTTACTCGCTTGATGTCCGCTCCAATGATGCAACGCCTCCTCCGGTCTCGCCTGCCCTTCGCTGGCTTAATTTTTCTGCTCAGTGCGGCGCTGCTACACGCGACGCCAGATAAGTGGCGCGCGGCCATCGACGACCTCACAGCCAAAGATGCGACGCAGCAGCCGCCGGTAGGGGCCGTGGTCTTTGTGGGCAGCTCCTCGATCCGTTACTGGACCACCCTCGCCGAAGATTTCCCCGGAATAACCTCGATCAACCGCGGCTTCGGCGGCTCTGAATTATACGATAGTGTTTTCTATGCGGACCGCGTGGTCCTCCCCTATCACCCCCGACTCGTTGTCGTCTATGCGGGAGAAAATGATTTAAATGCGGGCCAATCACCGAGCACCGTCGTCAGTCATTTTCTCGCCTTTACCAAAAAAATTCACGCCAGCCAGCCGTCGACCAAAATCATTTTCCTCGCCATCAAGGAAAGTCCCGTCCGCGCTAAAATTCGTAACGAAGTCCTACTCACCAATCAGCTGATTGCCGCAGAATGTGCGCGGGATCCCCGGTGCCAGTTTGTCGATGTCGCGACACCCTTGCTTGATCACCAAGGACAAACCCGTCCCGAATTATTTCGTCCGGACCGACTACACCTGCTCCCGGAGGGTTATGCGGTGTGGACCAAAATACTCGCGCCCTACCTCCAGCCATGAACACCGCCGCCGAACGACTCCGCCGCCAGGTTGCTTTTATTGTCGAAGTTGACCGCCTCAAGGAAGTCTTTCGTCAAACCATTGTCATCCATAGTCGCCGGGCTGAAAACAGTGCCGAACATTCCTGGCACTTCGCGCTCATGGTTATCATCCTCGCGGAGCACTCTAATCATCAACCGCTCGACGTACTGCGCATCCTTAAGATGGTGCTGATTCACGATCTCGTAGAAATTGATGCCGGCGATACCTTCGCCTACGATGTCAAGCACATGGCCGATCAACATGCCCGCGAAGCGCTCGCCGCGACTCGGATCTTTGGACTACTGCCCGCTGATCAGACCGCAGAATTCCGTGCCTTATGGGATGAATTTGAAGAGCAGAAAACCCCCGAAGCTCGCTTCGCGGCGGCCTGCGATCGCTTTCACCCCATGCTGCTCAACTGCCAAACCGAGGGCCATGCCTGGCAAAAACACGGCATCACGCAGGACCGCGTCCTCGCCCGCAATGCGCATGTGGCCAACGGTTCCGCCGAGCTATGGGCCTACGCGGTAAAAATGATCGACGAAGCGGTGGCGCTGGGCCACCTGGCCCCTGCGCCTAAAAAATAAATTCGGGCCGCACCCACCGCACGAGCGGACTAGCATCGGCGGCGAACTTTTTAGCTTAAATCCCGAAAGCTGCCAAACTCGGCGTCGAATAACTGCCGATAGGTGCGCACCACCATGCCATCGGTTTGGCCCGAGAGAAAATCGCAAATCCGGCGAGCTTTGCCGTCCTGAGTTTTCTCTGCTTCAATCAGCCGACTGACATGGGGCGGCAAGATCCGAATCACCCGTTCGTTGCGCTCCGCGTAATTTGACCAAATCGCATTGTAGAGCGCCATGATGATCACCCGAGCCTTGTGCTCCAACTGCTCCAGTTGAGGACTTTCAAAAATAATGTCGTTCGCCATTTTTTTGAAAAAATCCGCTTCACTTCGTGCGGTGGGCTCAATCACTAAGTCGAATTTATAGCGGTTAGTTTTCTCCGCCATGAAATTATCCCGCACCCTTAAATGGCAGGCTTGAATAAAAGTACCGATTTTGCGCGAAAAAGTATTTTCCAATTTATCCCGCTTGATAGCCTCGATCAGTGTATCGAGATGACGCTGCTCCGCGGCTCCGATGGTCTCCCCATCGGCCCAGCGCTCGACGCGCTCGACGGTGAGAAATCCGGCGCGCACGCCATCCACGATGTCATTCAGCGAATAGGCCGCGTCGTCGGCCCAATCCATAATCTGGCATTCCACGCTTTTAAAATCATTCAGGGCCTCCCCCTCCATGAGCGGACCAGGAATCTTCAGGCCATCAAAAACCCACGTGCGCACCGGCGCCTGTGAATCATAAATAAAATGGCTGAGCGGCGGTGTCGCAAATTCGGTGTAGAGCTTTTTATATTTCAACACCCCGTCGAGCAGCGCCCGCGTCGGCTGCATCCCCTTCACCCCTGATTCATTTTGATAAATCGACTCGCAGAGTAAATACAGGGTCTGCGCGTTACCCTCAAAGCCACCCCGACGCTTCATTAATTCCTGCAGCGTCCGCTCCCCCGAATGACCAAACGGCGGATGCCCCAGATCGTGCGATAAGCAACTGGCCTCAACCAAATCGGCATCAATATAAAAATCATCCGCGAGCGGTCCGCCACGACTCAGTAAAAAAGCACAAATGGAACGACCAATCTGCGCCACTTCCATTGAATGGGTCAGCCGCGTGCGATAAAAATCATACTCGCCGGAAAGGAAAACCTGCGTCTTCGACTGCAGCTTGCGAAAAGCGTGCGCGTGGATGATGCGATCACGATCAATTTGAAAAGGGCTGCGGTAGTCGGTTTTGCGACTGCTGCCCCACTCCTGTAGATCAAAGGCGTTGTAGAAACGATTTTGCGGCATGATTCGCTTGGACAGAAGCAGGAGAATTCACAGGATGCCAGCCTTATGGCACGTCTCCTTAGTTGCATTCTCACGCTCGTCAGCCTGCTGATCCCACTCCGCGCCGAAAACTTGGCTCGCCCTGCGCCCTCGCTCATCACGGCCGCAGATTTATTTAACCTGAAGCAGATCGAGAGTCCCGCGCTCTCCCCCGATGGACGCTGGGTTGCCTACCTCGTGCGCTCGATCGAGCCACTCCCGGAGTCCAAGGATGATGGAGCTTACCGCACGCAATTATGGCTGGCCGCCGTCGATGGGAGCAGCCCACCACGCCCCTTAACCTTTGGCTCAGCCACTCAGGCGCAACCGACCTGGTCGCCCCAAGGCCACCAGCTGGCCTTCGTCCGCACTGTCGAAAAAGAAAAGCCGCAAATTTATCTCCTCTCACTCGCGGGTGGCGAGGCGCTGCCTTTAACTAAAATCCCCACCGGCGCCGGCAATCCTCTGTGGTCCCCCGACGGCACCCAAATTTTATTCACGAGCACACTAAGCTATGCGCAAATGCGCGCTGCTCGCGAAAAAGCCGGCCAAGCGAGCACCCCAGCCTGGAGTAATGAGAAGCCCGGTCGCACGCCGAACGACACCGCAAACTGGGGTCCGAAGGCTACCGCCCTCAATCAAGCCAATCCGCGCAACCCCACCCCCAGCACTCCAGGGCAAACGCCACCGGCCCTACCCGCCGCCCAGCCCGATGGTTCCTCCAGCGAAACCCGTGAATGGCTAGCCCAAAACGAGGCTGAGGCTAATCCACGCGTGACCGATCGACTCAATTTTCTTGCGGAAGGCGATCTCACCACCGAACCCAATTTCAACCAATTTTACACAATCGCAGCTCAAGGAGGCGCCGACCCGATCCTGATTCCCACTGGTTTTGCCAATCTTTCGCGAGCCGCGTGGCTGGCTGATGGCAAAAGTTTAGTGTGCACCGGTCGTGCTAATTTAACGGAACATCCGGATCGTTCGCGTCTGACCAACCTCTATCGCCTCGATCTAGCGACGGGGGCAATCGAGAAACTGCAAGGTGAGCCCGGCTGTAATTATGGGGCACCAACGGTTTCACCCAACGGTCAATGGATCGCCTTCACCTTAACCACCGATGGAGAATTTGGTTTTGAACAACCCATGGTCGCCGTAATGCCCAGCAGCGGCGGGCCGGCAAAAATTCTCACCGCACAACTAGACCGCCCCGCTAATAATCTCCAATGGGCCAAGGATAGCTCCGCGATTTATTTTACCGCCGCGAGTCATGGCCACACTCCACTGCACCAGGTTACCATTCTTTCGGGCGCGCTAAAAACTCTCACGACCCAAGTGGAATGGGGCATTAGTGATTATTCGATTAGCCCAGCCGGTCTCGTCCAAATCGTCACGCACCCGGGCAACCCCTGGGAAATGTACACCAGTGCCCTCGAGGGACAAGATGCCCGACCACTTACCACGCATAATAGCAGTTGGTTGCAGCACCGCCAACTTAGCACCTACGAACCCCATCGTTTCATTAATTCAGCGGGGCTCTCGATTGATTATTGGACCATTAAACCGACTCAGTTTGATCCCCAAAAAAAATACCCCCTCTTGGTCCAAATCCATGGCGGTCCCTCGGCGATGTGGGGTCCGGGGGAAGCTTCTACTTGGCACGAACTGCAATTTTTTGCCGCGCGGGGCTACGCCATCGTCTTCAGTAATCCGCGCGGCTCCGGCGGTTCGGGCCGCGATTTTCAGCGCGCTAATTTCCGTGACTGGGGCGCGGGGCCCGCGGCAGATGTTCTCACCGCCGCTGATTTTGCGGCGCAAGCAGCCTATGTTGATCGCACTCGCCAAGTGGTCACCGGGGGATCTTACGGGGGCTATCTCACGGCTTGGATTATCGGTCACGACCACCGCTTCAAAGCCGCCATCGCCGCGCGGGGCGTTTACGATCTCGTGACCTTTTTTGGCGAAGGCAATGCGTGGTCGCTCTTGCCCCAATACTTTGGCGGCTTTCCGTGGGACAAAGCAGTTCGTCCCATCCTCGAGCGCGAATCCCCCCAAACCTATGTGGAAAATATCAAAACTCCTCTGCTGATTAAGCATGCCGATACTGATTTCCGGACCGGCGTTATTCAGAGCCAAATGCTTTACAAGAGTTTGAAAAAAATGGGCCGCCCGGTCGAATACGTGCGCTATCCCCGCGCCACCCATGAACTCAGCCGGAGCGGTGAGCCCAAACAACGATTGGACCGACTCGTACGTTTCGAGGAATTCTTTCGCCGTTACATCGGTGAAAACTGATGCTGGGTAGCCCCATCACAAATAGGCCAGCGCACCCTCCAACGCACTTACCTCCCTGTGCCGCACACCCTCTTCCCTACCACCTTCGGTCCCTGTGGCATTGCCTGGAATGAAATCGGCCTCACCGGCTTGCAACTACCCGAGGCCGAGCAGGCGCAAGTTGAGCAAAAACTTGCGCAACGCACCCACACGCAACCGGCGGGAGCTACCCTGCCCCCAGCGATTTCTCAGCTGATCGAAAGAATCCAGCAACACCTGGAAGGTCGCCTCGCAGATTTTTCTTCGACCCCTCTCGATTGGAGTCGCGTGACTGATTTCCAGCAGGCCGTTTATCTGCAAACTCAGCGAATTAAACCGGGCTACAAGACCAGCTACGGCGAGATCGCTAAATTAATGGCGCTCGGAAATTCCTCCGCCCGTGCCGTCGGCGTGGCCCTCGCGACCAATCCTTGGCCCCTCATCGTCCCGTGTCATCGCGTCGTCTCCGCGGGGGACAAGATGACAGGCTTCTCCGGCTCGGGGGGGATCCGCACAAAAACCCGCCTGCTCGCTCTCGAAGGAGCCGAGTTACTGTCGGAATAATGATTTTCCCCGCGAGTTAATTCATTATTTTAAAGCACCCCGGCATGAAGCCTAAGTTATCTTTTAATCCTGCCGCAGCGCTTGTGCATCTCCGCCAATGCGACCCAACGCTTGCCGCTCTGATTAAGCGAATCGGTCCGTTTACCTTAAAGCTAACTCCGCTCACTAGTTTATTTGAGGCCATCCTACGATCCATCGTCTACCAGCAACTTCACGGCAAAGCCGCCGCGACTATTCATGCTCGCGTCATGGTGGTCCTCGCTCCCTCCGGTGGCGCAACCCCAACGGCACTGACCAAAACCACCGATGCCGCACTGCGGAGCGCCGGCCTCTCGCGCAATAAATTACGCGCAATCCGCGACCTCGCCGCTCAATGCCAAGCGGGCGTTGTCCCCAGCCTGTCGCTCGCCCGCACGCTGACCGATGATGAACTCGTGACCCGTCTCACGTCGATTCATGGCGTGGGTCCGTGGACCGTCCACATGTTACTGATCTTCTATCTTGGGCGGCCCGATGTGCTGCCGACTGGAGATTTCGCCATTCGTCTCGGTTTTCAAAAACTGTATAAAAAGCGTCAGTCGCCTTCGCCAGCGACGATCAGCCAGCAAGCGCGGCGCTGGCAACCCTATCGCTCAGTAGCGAGCTGGTATCTCTGGCGCTCACTCGATGCCCAATAAGCTCACCACCCAGCCTACTTAATTTCCTTCCGCCGCTAATTTTATAGGAGCTTGTTCGTCGCCTTGGGGGTTGTTTCCACGAAATCGCGGCCCATACTGAGCTAAATTTAACTTCCTTTTTATGCCCGCCAAAATGCGCGCCATCGTTAAGCCCACGGCCGGTCCCGGCCTCATCATGACTGAAGTACCCGTGCCCACGCCGGGCCTGAATGATGTGCTGATCAAGATTAAGAAAACCTCTATTTGTGGAACGGATGTGCATATTAATAAGTGGGACCCTTGGGCGCAGCGGACCATCAAGCCTCCCCTCATCATTGGTCATGAATATGTCGGCACCGTGGCCGATGTCGGTGCGGGCGTGACTGGGTTTACGCTGGGCCAACTCGTCACGGGCGAAGGGCATATTGTTTGCGGTCACTGCCGCAACTGCCTCGCGGGTCGCCGGCACCTCTGCCCCAACACCGTGGGGGTCGGGGTTAATCGCGACGGCGCCTTCGCTGATTATGTTTCCATTCCAGCGAGCAATGTTTGGCGGGTGCCCGCTGGCATGTCCCTCGATGTAGTCTCGTGCTTTGATCCGCTCGGCAACGCCGTCCACACGGCATTATCCTTTGATCTCACGGGCGAAGATGTCCTCATCACCGGCGCGGGCCCCATTGGTTGCATGGCAATCGCCGTCGCCAAACACGCCGGAGCTCGTAAAGTGGTTATTACCGATATCAATGAGGGCCGGCTGGAGCTCGCCCGTAAATTTGCGCCAACGCGGGCCATCAACACCGCGACCGAAGATTTAACCAAAGTGTGGCATCAAGAACTCGGCATGACGGAAGGGTTTGATGTTGGCCTTGAAATGTCCGGTAGTCCGGTCGCCTTAAACCAAATGATCGACAACATGATCATGGGCGGCCGCATCGCTCTGCTGGGTGTGCATGCCGGGGAAGCGAAGGTCGACTGGAATAAAATCGTTTTCAAAATGCTTCACCTTAAAGGCATTTACGGCCGAGAGATGTTTGAAACTTGGTACAAAATGACGGCCTTGGTGCAGGGCGGTCTCGATATTACCCCAGTGATCACGCACCACTTCCCTGTCGCCGAATTTCAAACCGGCTTCACTCTCATGGGGGCAGGCCAGAGCGGGAAAATCATCCTTAATTGGGCATAATTTATCGCCCCGGTAACCAACCATGGCGCCCACCCCTCGCCGCGCGCCCTCCAATTTATGAATTCCGCCTACTCCGCCCACCTCAAAAAAACACTCAGCGAAATTGAGACGGCTGGTCTGGGTAAACGTGAGCGGGTGATCACCACCCCGCAAGCGACCCGCATCGGCCTTACTGGGGGGGCCCAGGTATTAAATCTTTGCGCGAATAATTATCTCGGGCTCGCCGACCACCCGGAGCTCATTGCCGCCGCTCACGCCGCCCTCGATCGCTGGGGTTACGGCCTGGCTTCAGTCCGTTTCATCTGCGGCACCCAACAAATCCACCGTGAACTCGAGCAGGCGATTTCGCGATTCCTCGGCACCGAAGACACAATCCTGTATTCCTCCTGTTTTGACGCCAATGCCGGATTATTTGAGACCCTACTGGGACCAGAAGATACCATTATCTCGGACGAATTAAACCACGCGTCGATTATCGATGGTATTCGGCTCTGCAAAGCGCAACGCGCGCGCTATCAAAATAATAATTTAGCTGACCTCGAAGCCCAACTCCAAGCCGCCGCGGCAGCCAAATCACGCTTCACTCTCATTGCCACCGACGGGGTTTTTTCCATGGATGGCACCATCGCTAATTTAGCCGGCATCTGTGATCTGGCGGACCGTTATGGCGCCAATGTCATGATCGATGATAGTCACGCCGTTGGTTTCATGGGGAAAACGGGACGAGGCACGGCGGAGCATTGCGGCGTAATGGGACGCGTCGATATTTTAACCGGCACCCTCGGCAAAGCACTCGGCGGCGCCAGTGGTGGTTACACCAGCGGCCGCCAAGAAATCATCGACCTGCTCCGGCAACGCTCCCGGCCTTACCTTTTCTCCAATACGCTGGCGCCCAACATCGCCGCCACCTCACTCAAATGTCTTGAATTACTCAGCACCTCCACGGAATTGCGCGATCAGCTGGAAAAAAACACGGCTTTCTTCCGCGCCGGTCTGACGCGAGTCGGTCTAACCATCCGACCGGGCACTCACCCTATCGTACCCGTGATGCTGGGCGAGGCCGCGCTGGCCCAAAAAGTGGCAGCGCGCTTGCTGGAAAAAGGCGTCTACGTCGTAGGATTTTTCTATCCCGTCGTCCCCCACGGCACCGCGCGCATCCGCACGCAAGTATCCGCCGCCCACACGACCGCCGATCTGGCCTTTGCCATTGATAAATTCGCCGAAGTAAAACAGGAATTTTCTCTCTGATGCCCACCGACCTCCAACTTAAAAAACTCAAGTCCGCCGCGCAAGCCGCGAGCCGTCGCGCGTACGCGCCCTATTCGAAATTTCACGTCGGCGCAGCGGTGCTCGCAAATTCCGGGAAGATCTATGCCGGCTGCAATGTGGAAAACGCCTCCTACGGACTCACCAACTGCGCCGAACGCACCGCTATTTTTAGCGCCATTGCCGCCGGCGAAAAAAGCATCGCCTGCGTGGTAGTTTATACGCCCACGAAAACTGCCACCGCACCCTGCGGCGCCTGCCGCCAAGTGATCAATGAGTTTGGGCCCAGCGCCCAAATAATTTCCTGCTGTGCGGGCCGTGAACAGATTGCGGTTTCGCTTGAAGCGCTGCTCCCCGGAGCCTTCGGGCCCGCCGATTTAGCCTAACAGAAGCGGTGCTCGGTCTTGGGCGATCCATTCCGCCATCTTTTAACAGCCCGCAACCTGCGAGCCGCAAGTTCAGCCGGAGGAGCCTCAATGCCCCGACAGATAATCGCGTACCGCCGCCCGCAACTGCTCGCGCGGAACGTCGTGCTCCGTGCGATCAACCATCGACCGAATCTTAACGACCCCTTGGGCAATTTCATCACCGCCGTAAATAAGCGCGAGCTTAGCGCCGCACTCGGCCGCAACCTTAAACTGCTTACCGAAAGCCAACTCCTTAAACGGATACTCCACACGAAACCCAGCGGCACGGAGAGCCTGAATATCGGCTAAAGCCACGCGGCGTTCAGCTTCACCGCCGATGATTACATAAATTTCCGGTACGTTGATAAATTGCGGCGTCAACCCGCGCTGCTCCAACAACAGAGCAGTCGTAACATCACCGATGGCAAACCCCACCGCCGGCAAATCGGCATAGCCCAATTTTTTAACTAAATTATTATAACGACCGCCGCCCGCTAAAGCGCGCAGATCGCCGCGGCGATCAAAAGCCTCAAAGACAAAGCCCGTGTAGTAGGCCAAACCGCGGACCACCGAAAGATCCACGGAAATAAAATCCGCCAAGCCCATGTCAGCGAGACCATTCAAGACCTTCCGCCAGTCAGCCAACCGCAGTCCCAGTTTCTCCGAATTAAATCCCGCGAGTGTTGTTTCAAGCTCCGCTAGGCTTTTAATCTGCAAGAATGCGAGCACCTTGGCCTTCGTTTCCACCGCCATCGCCCCGTGCACCTCGCCGTAGCCCTTGAACGCATCATCGCCCATTTTCTCAAAGCGATCAATGGCCGTGAGCAGTGCCGGTGTTTGTAGCTCAGTAAAGCCGAGGGCCTCCAAATAGAAAAACCACAGGTCACGATCGCTTAATCGAATACTGAAATCGGCCGCGGTCAGTCCGAAGCCCGCGAGGCATTGAATCAACAGCGCAATCAACTCGATCTCTGCTTCGGGCCCAGCCTCGCCAAAGATATCGGCGTTAAATTGATGAAAGGCGCGTAAACGTCCCTTCTGGGCACGCTCGTAACGATAAAATTCCGCCAGACTAAACCACTTAATGGGTCGTTTAAGCGCTCCCGCCCTGGCGCCCACCATCCGGCAAACGGTTGGCGTCATCTCTGGTCGCAGGGCAACCTCCCGCTCACCTTTGTCCGTAAAACTAAATAATTGCCCTTCAATTTCATCTCCCGACTTGGTCGTGAAGAGCTCAAGGGGCTCGAGCACGGGTGCATCATACTCCTGAAAGCCCGAAGCGCGCGCCGCCGTGCGCCAAGTGGCGAAGATATGCTGCCGACGAGAAAATTCTTCCGGATAAAAATCCCGGAAGCCCGGAAGGGATTGAAAACCAGCCATGCCGCTTAACTTAAAGCGGACTTAGACCGAAGCCGCGGGCGGCGGATTATTTTTCAATTTCTCCAAGCTCAGTTGTTTAATCTTCTGCTTGAGAATCTTACCTGACTTAAATTTTACGACAGCTCGCTCCGGAATGATGACTTCAGTCTCGGGCTTATTGGGATTACGCCCGACGCGGGCCTTGCGAACCTGAACTTCGAGGACGCCAAAATTACGCAGCTCAACATTGCGGCCAGCAGCGAGGGCATCCATGACAATATCCAGGGTCATTTGCACCGTGTCTTGAATTTGCTTCTGGGGAAAACCAGTCTTCTCGTAGATTTCCAGGACGATTTCTCGTTTTGTGAGGTTGGTCGACATAGTTGCGTTGGGTTAAAAATTTAAGCCTCGGGCGTTACAGGCACAAACAATTCACTCCCTAGTGCTTGCGTCAATCGCAAAGCTAGATTAAAGCTAAATCTTACCAATGCCCGATCCTAAGGCAGTTAACACGATGTTCGCCCGCATTGCGGGTCGTTACGATATCGCAAACCATCTGCTCAGTGGCGGGATTGATTATTGGTGGCGTCAACGCTTAGTCCGCGCGGTCTATGATAGTCACGCTGCCTCCGTTCTGGATCTAGCCACCGGCAGTGGCGATGTCGTCTTCGCCTTAGCCGACGGACTTGCTCCTGGCGTAACCTTGTTAGGCATGGACTTCTGCCAACCCATGCTGGATGAGGCCGTTAAGAAACGGGAAGAAAACCACCGCTGGACTCACATTGAGTTTCGCCTAGGCGACGGCATGGCTTTACCCCTGCCTGATGCCTCCTTCGAGGCCATCACCATCTCCTTTGGCCTCCGCAATATGGTAAATCG
>NEUY01000031.1 GCA_002304425.1 Opitutia bacterium Tous-C10FEB | reverse complement strand
TTGCACGCCGGACAAAGCTTGAGCGGTTGGTCGTTCATCGACTGAAACGCCTCCATTTCATGACCGCATTTAGAACAAATGTATTCGTAGGTGGGCATCCGAAAAATTGACCATGGGTATGATTAGGCGCCGCGCGCTTGGCGAGCCTTTCTTGGGCCTATGGCAGCGGCATTGGTGAGCGCGGTGGAATCCGTTTGCCAACTTCCCCGCAGGGATAAATTCTGACCGCCCGATGGATTTTCACGGCCAACTTAAGCACTATCGTGAACGCATTGAGCAAGGTCTCGATCGCTTAGTCCCGACGGCGGCCACGCGGCCCAGTCGCCTCCACACGGCGATGCGCTACAGCTTGCAGGCCGGCGGCAAACGACTTCGCCCCGTTTTAGTTTTGGCCGCCGCCGACGCATGCGGCGCCGCGGTCGATGCCCTCCCCGCGGCCATCGCACTCGAATGCCTGCATACGTATTCGCTAATCCACGATGACTTGCCGTGCATGGATAATGATGACCTCCGGCGCGGCCACCCCACCGCCCATAAGCAATTCGACGAAGCCACCGCCCTCCTCGCCGGCGATGCACTGCTCACTTTTGCCTTCCAACTTCTCCCCCGCCACTACGCCACCACCCCAACTCTCTGCGCCGCCCTGACGCGCGAAATCGGCGAGGCCGCCGGGAGCGAACAACTTATTGGCGGCCAAATGGAAGATCTCCTCGCAGAAAAAAAAGCCGATGTAACGGCCGCCGACCTAGAATACATTCATCACCGCAAGACCGGCGCGATGCTCAGCGCGGCACTGGTGATGGGCGGACTGTGCGGCGGTGCGGACGACCAACAACTCGCCCACTTGCGCAGCATCGGCCGGCATCTCGGCTTGGCCTTCCAAATCACCGACGACATTCTCGACGCCACCGCCGACACGGCAACGCTCGGTAAAACTGCAGGCAAAGATGCGCAGGCGGACAAAACCACCTACGTAAAAATCCACGGTTTAGAAGCCTCAGCCGAGCACGCTGCGAGCCAAACCAAGGCGGCGCTGGCGGCCCTCAGTCAATTAGCCGGGGATTCCACTTTTCTCGCCGCCCTCGCCGCGCACTTGGGCACACGCTCGAGCTGAGCCCGAGTAGTGGGTGCCTCAACGGGCCGCCGCCGCCGCCCGCACGAGCTCGATAAATGATTTAGCCTCCAGCGCGGCCCCGCCAATCAGGCCGCCATCAATATCCGGCGCGGCCAATAATTCAGGCGCATTAGCGGGCTTCATCGAACCACCGTAAAGAATCCGGACCTTCTGGGCCAACGGTGCGCCATAAAGCTTGGTGAGCAGATCGCGAATGAAAGCGTGCACTTCTTGCGCTTGGGCCGTGGTGGCTACTTGGCCCGTGCCGATCGCCCAGACTGGTTCGTAGGCAATAATGCAGGCGCCCATTTGCTCCGGCTTCACGCCCTGTAACCCGCGCTCAACGTGCCGTTGCACGACGGCCAGCGTAGCCCCGGATTCGCGCTCAACCAGCGTCTCCCCAACACACAAAATGGGTTTCAATTGATGAGCCAACGCCGCCAAAACTTTCTGATTAATACCGGCATCAGTCTCCGCATTGTAAGTGCGGCGCTCACTGTGGCCGAGGATCACATGGGTCACAAAAAGACCCCGCAGCATCTCCGCCGAAATTTCTCCCGTAAAAGCGCCACTCTTCTCCGCATGCATATTTTGCGCCCCGAGCTTAAGCGCATGCCCCTCAAGCGCCCGACCCACACTTTCCAAGGCGGTAAAGGGTGGACACAGCACGACCTCGACGGCGGTTTCGCGACCGAGCGCCGCGATCAACTCACGGGACAGCGCGACTCCATCAGTCGCTGTCTTGTTCATCTTCCAATTTCCCGCGATCAGTTTTTTGCGATGCATGTGAAAGTAGTTTTAAATGAGTCGGCCCTTTACAGTCAGGGATAAATTGATTCCTACAATTTAATTTTCCAAGAAGGCCACCCCAGGCAATACTTTGCCTTCGAGGAATTCGAGGCTCGCGCCGCCGCCGGTGGAACAGTGCGTCACGCGATCGGCGATGTTAAATTTCTTCGCCGCGGTCGCCGTATCGCCGCCGCCAATCACGGTGATGCTCCCGCGAACGGTCGCTTCGGCTACGGCCGCCGCCATTGCTTTGGTTGAGCCAGCGAATTGCTCAAATTCAAAGACGCCCGAGGGACCATTCCAGATCACGGTCTTAGCCCGTAAAATCGCCGCGCGATAGAGCGCGCTCGACTGGGGTCCACCATCGAGCCCCATCCAACCCACCGGAATACCCGTGGCATCACTCGCCGGCTGCGTGGCAGCTTGCGGATCAAATTTATCAGCGCAAATATAGTCCACGGGGAAAATTAATTTTACTCCGCGCGCCTTGGCCTGCGCGACGAGTTCGGGCACCAATTTGGCGCCATCGGCATCAAATAAACTCATGCCGATTTCCATTCCATGGGTCACTTTCTTGAAAGTGTAAGCCATGCCTCCACCAATAATGATCTCATCGGCTTTTTTAATGAGATTTTGAATCAGCGGAATTTTATCGGCAATTTTAGCTCCGCCAAGAATTGCCAGCAGCGGCCGCTGCGGTTGATCCAGCACCGCCGCAAAGGCCTTCAGCTCAGCTTCCATGAGAAAACCGGCCGCCTTCACGGGCAACCCCACCCCCACCATCGACGAGTGCGCGCGATGCGCGGTACCGAAAGCATCATTGACAAATACGTCGCCCAGTTTCGTCAGCGAGGCGCGGAAGGCGGCCACCGCAATCGGATCAGCTTTCTGCGTGGTCCCATCCGCCAGCTTCACCTTGCCCTCTTCTTCGAGGTGGAAACGCAAATTTTCTAATAGCACCACCGTGCCAGGCGCCAGGCGCGCACAAGCCGCCTCGATCGCCGGACCAACACAGTCATCCAAAAATTTTACCGGCCGGCCAAGCAACCGCTCGAGCTCAACCGCAATCGGCCGAAGGGAAAACTTGGCCATTTTTTTCCCGTCAGGCCGACCCAGATGCGACATCAACACCACCGCCGCGCCTTGAGCGAGCGCGTGCTTGATCGTAGGCAAGGCAGCGACGATGCGCTGGTTATTGGTGATCACGCCGGTGATCTTGTCCTGAGGAACATTAAAATCGACGCGCAACAGCACGCGTTGACCAGCCAAAGTGAGATCACGGATCGATTTGAATTGAGACATGGCGACGGGAAAATCGGGCGGAGGATACGAAATAGGCGCCTTGATAAAAAAGCGAGTAGGAGCTAGGAATTGCTCGCTACTCGCTCGAAATAATTGCGGGGAGAGCCGCGCGGGGGATCAGAGCTTAGCCGCAATCTTCTGTGCCAACTCGACCACGCGGTTCGAGTAACCCCACTCATTGTCATACCAACTCACGAGCTTGAAGAACTTGCTGTTTAGCTCGATGCCCGAGCTGGCATCGAAGATCGACGAGGACTTGCAATGAATGAAGTCGGACGAAACCACTTGGTCGCTCGTGTATTCAAGAATGCCTTTTAAGTAAGTCTCGCTGGCGCGTTTCATGGCTGCGCAGATTTCAGCGTAAGATGTTTCTTTAACTGTTCTCACAGTCAAATCGACGGCGGAGACGGTGGCGGTGGGCACGCGGAAAGACATGCCGGTGAGCTTACCCTTAACTTCAGGGCAAACGAGCGCCGTGGCCTTTGCCGCGCCCGTGCTGGCGGGAATAATGTTCTGCGCGGCGGTGCGGCCACCCTTCCAATCTTTCCTGGAAGGACTATCCACCGTTTTCTGCGTGGCCGTATAGGAATGGATCGTGGTCATCAGACCTTCCTCGATGCCAAAACCTTCCTTGAGGAGAACATGGACAATCGGTGCGAGGCAGTTGGTGGTGCAAGACGCGTTGGAAATAATGCTGTGCTTGCTGACATCCAGCTGATGGTCGTTTACGCCCAACACGATAGTGATATCCTCGCCTTTCGCTGGGGCCGAAATAATGACCTTCTTGGCGCCGGCGGTGATGTGCCCCCTCGCCTTCTCGGCTTCGGTAAATAAACCGGTCGACTCAATAACGAGCTCGACGCCCAATTTACCCCAGGGAAGTTCCGCTGGCGACTTAGCGGAGACGACTAAAATATCTTGGCCGTTAACGACTAAGACATCGTCCTCTGCTTTATCAGGCGAAGATTTCTTCGAGGACACCGTTCCCTTAAAGCGACCTTGGGTAGAATCATACTTCAGCAAATAGGCCAAATTATCGGCAGGCACAATATCACCCACCGCCACGACATCGAGCGTCGTGCCGAGGAGATTTTGCTCAACGAGCGCGCGAAATACGAGGCGGCCGATGCGGCCAAAGCCATTGATTGCTACTTTAACTGCCATGTGGGTGATGAGTTGGGAACGTTTGCTCTAGCCGACAGAAATATCGGCAGAGGCCGCTATGAAAAGGAGGCCGACTAGCTTGGCAAGCGAGATACGTGCCATATTAAAAAGGCGGCTAGGTCCGCCCAAAATCAGCAATTTCCCCGCGCTAATTACCGCTCCGTTATCCACAAACTACAACCGAGTTTCGGTATACAGAGGTCGACTGAAATCGACATCGAGTGACCCTGCCCTGCCCCATAAAAGCTCTCCTGGTCAGCGATCGGCCGCCACTTCCAGTCAGCAAATTTTCCCAACGCAATCGTAGCGGGCGCCATATGCGGGTTGAGCGCTAATAATATCCGCTCCGGTCCCTGACTCCCATCCGCATTATAAATGACCACCAGCGCGGGGCCATCGAGCTGAGCGATGCATTGAAAAAATCCTTCGCTCGGCCGCGACCACTGGCGCAACAGGTGTCCACGGGGCGAGCGCCGAAAAGCAATCCAGTCGGCGAAATATTTATGCGTCTCGGCAAACGGCGTGAGCCGCTGGTAATCGAGCGCATTCAGATCTCCACGCTGATAGGTATTAGTTACACCATATTTTGACCGCAAAAAATCCTGGCCGGCTGCCAGCAAGGGAATTCCGATCGAGGCCAAGAGAATCGCCGCCATCAAGTGCGTGCGTTGCCGATCAGCGGGCGTGGGATCAAAGCCATTATGATCGCCGCGCTCCGTAATCATATCAACCCACGTCCGATCGTCGTGCGACTCCGTGTAATTGACCGTCTGCGCCGGCCAATACGCAAAATGCCACGGCGAACCCTTCAAAAAATATTCCATTTTTTCCGTCGTGCCCCGGCCGTGCACATAGGCCCGCAAGAAATCCCGATAGCCATCATTCCATGAGGCATAGCCCGTAGAACGCAAAGCGGCCGCGCTGTGTCCGCGAAAACTCCAAGGCTCGGCGATGAGAATAACATCGGCTTTCACTTTTTTAACCGCGGCCTCGACCGTGCGTAATACATCCACCCCGATCAACTCCGCCAGATCAAAACGGAAGCCATCGACGCCATACACTTCGATTAAATGAATGAGGCTGTCGCTGATCAGCCGGGTGGCCATCGCCGAGCGACAGCGCAAATCATTGCCACACCCACTGCCGTTGGTCAGGGCACCTTGATCATCGAGTTCGAAATAATAAAGTTTATCGATTAACTGCAGGTGGGCCGGCTCCCCCACATGGTTATAAACCACGTCGATAATCACCGCGATCCCTTGGCGATGAAAAGCGGCCACGAGGGCTTGGAATTCTTTGACGACCTGAATGCTCCCCGGCACCAAACCATAGCCGCTCGCTGGCGCAAAAAAATTGGTAGTCATGTAACCCCAATGATAGTCGGCCGGGTGCCGCGCATCATGCTCATGCATGGGTTGCAACTCGACCGCGTTCACGCCCAGCTTTTTTAAATAAAAATCAGGGTGATGCACCCACTGCGTCAGACCGGCAAAGCCTAAACGCGCGTTCGCCGCCAGCGGGAGTGGCGCCTGCGCGACGAGATCACGCACGTGCGCCTCGGCGATGACCAAATCCTGCCAAGGCGGTGTAGCCCACGATCGGTCCCCGCGCCCGACCCACGCAGGATCCAACACCACCCCCGGACCCGCCGGGCCAACCGCCACCTGGGCGTAGGGATCAAGCACCTTGTGACTAGGCTGGAAATGACCAAAAACATCGTGCGGCCCGTTGACCGAATACCAATAATACCAGCCATGCAAATTTCGATCGAGCTGCGCTTCCCACACTCCGGACCAACGGCCGGCCTCATCCCGTCGGTCTAATTCATAACCAAAAGCGTGCTCCTGCTCCGTTAGTTTTTCACAAAGGAAAAGCCGCACAAACTTAGCCCGAGGCGCAAAGAGCCGAAACGTCGTCTCGGCTTGATGCACCTGCGCGCCCATCGGTAGCGGACTGCTCAGCTCATGGAAGAACTTCCCCAAGCGCAGCCGAGTCTTCGGCGCGTGCCGGCCATCGCGCACATGAATAACGGAATAAGTCTGCGTCAGGAGCAGTGGCTCAATGGTCGTAAATTGAAATAAATTCCGCCCCGTGCGGTGAGGAAAAATTGCCCGATTTAAATAGTCCTGACCCGCATTAACTCCATTGCTCGCCTCGCGCGGCAACTCCAACCAACGCCCTTCTGCGGTGATAAATTTAAATTGTTGCGGCGGCGTGGTGAGCAAGGGCGCGGCGTGCGTCCGCCCGAGCCAGACCGGCCGACCATTTAACTCGCTCAGCTGCAAACGCCACTTGGGCTGACCAATCGCGGCGGCCCAGCCATTAAAACTACCCGCGACATAAACCGGCATCGTTTTAAAATCGATCCAGCTGTATTCAGCCGGATCGAGCACGAAAACTAACTGCCCCGCCTCATCCACATAATAAGCCGCCTCTTCGGCATACAGTGACGCCGCCGCCGGCCCCAAATCCGCAAATGCAAACGCCGACTCCCCAGGCGCCAACAGTGGCAGCGCCGCACCTTGCCAATCGGCATCAAGCGCAATCACGCCCGAGGAAGTAGAATTTAACCAAGCACGGACAATGCGATGCGGATAATCCACCGACGACGAATCAAGCTTCATCAAGGCGCGGGGGGATTGATCAAGGCCGCCAACACGGGTCGACCGTCAAAATACGGGAGCTGGGATAAACCTAATAAGTAACAGGCCGTCGCGCCGGTATCTTCCGTATTAACCACCAAATCTGCCTCGCGGGTGAGGTCACCCGGCTGGACGTGCGGCCCTACCATAATCCAAGGAATATGCCGACTCCGCGGATCATCCTCCTGCCCGTGCGTCTTACCCGCCCCGCCATGGTCGGACGTTAGCATCACCACCGTGCGCTCCGTCAAACCCGCCCGCGCCAGCGCGGTAAAGATCCGCTGCACCTGGCCGTCCACTTTTTCGATGGTGGCCAATTGCTCGACCGAGGCCCAACCATATTTGTGGCCCGCGTAGTCCACCGCGGGAAAATGTATAAATAAAACTTCCGGCTGATGCGCGGCGATCATGCTTTCCGCCGCGACGGTGACGGATTCATCCTCGACCTCGTCTTTACTGGATACATCAACATGTTGGATCGTGCCGGGCTTGTTGATGCCATTAAATTTAGTTTTCCCCGCCGCCATTGCGGTCGTGTAACCCGCCCGACGCGCCAGCTCAAACAGCGTCGGATAATTGGGGTATATCGCTGCCTTCAGCGGTAAATCTGTATTCCATAAAATGCCGTGCTTACGCGGCTTCACCGCCGTCAGCATGCTGGTATGCGAGGGCAAGGTAGTGCCTAAGGCGGTGGTTTTGGCCCAAAAAGTATAGGCGCCGCGAGCGATGAGACCGCGCAGGGTCGGCGTGTTGGCCAACAAAAGTCGATCCGGCCGCAGTCCATCGATACTGATGATGACTACGTGATCGACGTCGGGGTAAGGTCGGACCGGCCGCGCCGCTGTTCGCGCAGGAACAACTAAAGGCGCAGCCGCCGTAGGCGTTAAGGTTTCTGCCCGCATCGTAATCACCACAAGGCACAGGCTGATGAAAAAATTTCGCATCCCCTGAAGCTAAGCCTCCGCCCTCATCTGTAAAGCATCACCGCGCGTAACAAAATATGCGGGGTGTCTAATTGTCGCGCGCAGGTGGATTGACAAAAAGCCTGCGCCGCGAACTGCTTAAGCTGATGGAACGTATCTTAGTTGCCATGTCCGGCGGCGTCGACAGCAGCGTCGCCGCTCTCCTCCTGAAGCAGCAAGGCTTCACGGTGGTCGGCGCGTATATGAAAAATTGGATCAATGAAGATAACGTGATCGGCCATTGCCCGTGGATGCAGGATATCGCCGATGCCCGCGCGGTCGCGGATCAACTCGGCATTGAATTTCGCGTCGTCAATCTCATGGACGACTACCGCCGGCTGATCGTGGATTATCTTCTCGACGGCTACCAGCACGGGCTCACCCCCAATCCTGATGTGATGTGCAATAGCCGCATTAAGTTTGGCGTCCTCCGCGCCTACGCCGAAGCGGAAGGCTTCACCGCCCTTGCGACCGGTCACTATGCTCAACGCATCGCGATCGCGCCGGATCATTTTATTTTAAAGGAAGGCCTCGATAAAAATAAGGATCAATCCTACTTCCTCGCGCTCCTGACGCAGGCACAACTGCGCTTCGCCCGCTTTCCGATCGGCCATCTGCCTAAGCCCGAACTGCGGCGGATCGCGGCCGCTGCCCACCTTGCGACGGCCGACAAAAAAGATAGCCAGGGCATCTGCTTTATCGGGGCCGTGAAGATGGCCGATTTTCTCTCGGCCTACGTCCCCGATCATCCCGGGCCCATTGTGCGCGCCACGGATGGCAAAATTCTCGGCGAACATCGCGGGCTTCACTATTACACGATCGGCCAGCGCCGCGGCATTCGCATTCCCTCGAACACGGACGATCAAGCTTATGTCGTCACCGGCAAACGCGTCAGCGATCACGCCTTGCTCGTCGCTTTCGACAGCCCGACTGCACCCGGCCTGTGGACCCACGAATGCCAAATTCACAGCCTCAGCTTTATCGGTGAACCCATCACCCCATCGGCCGCGAGCTCACCGGAAGCCATCGAATGCCGGGTACGCTACCGCGACCCGCGTGTCGGGATTAATTTTTATCCGACCCTAGAGGCAGGAAATTCCGCCGCACCGCCAACAACCAGATCCGCCCGCATCACTTTTACCCAACCACAACGCGCCCTCGCCTCCGGCCAAATCATGGCGCTCTACCGTGGCGAGCAACTGCTCGGCGGCGGCGTGTTTGCTTGAGTCGGGCTGATGGACTCACGCGCCCTTGCCGCGGCGACGATGTCTGCTCTTGCCTACGGGCCGCGCTTGACCATTTTTCCCCCATGACGCGCCCCACCTCCGCTGCCCTTTTTTTATTATCGTGCCTAGCTGGATTGACCTATGCCGAAAATCTCCCGCCCCCAGAAGTGACGGAGTACTGGCAGCCCGTACCAGCAGTGGTCACGGCCACCGCGGGCTTGGTCCCCTCCGACGCCATCGTATTATTCGACGGCACCTCGCTCGCGGCATGGGAACCAGTCAAGGCCAACGGCCACCCCTGGCAGATTGAAGCTGGCACGATGGTGGTTGCGACTAAGCCCGCCCCCGCTCCCACGTATGATCAACAGACGAAACAATCTTTTGGTGACGTTCAGCTGCATCTTGAATTTCGCACTCCGGCCCAAGTCGTCGGTTCGAGTCAAGGCCGCGGCAACAGCGGGGTATTTTTCATGGGGCTCTATGAATTACAGGTGCTCGATTCGTATAACAATCCCACGTACGTTAACGGCCAAGCCGGCTCGATTTATAAACAGCATCCCCCGCTCGTAAATGCCAGCCGCCCCCCGGGCGAGTGGCAGACCTATGATGCCATTTTTATGGCCCCACGCTTTGCGGCAGCTGGCACGCTAATCAGCCCCGCGCGGCTAACGGTTTTCCATAATGGCGTACTGGTGCAGCACGATGCGATTATGCGCGGGCCGACGGTTTGGCGCGGCGAACCCAAATATGTTCCGCATGCCGCTAAACTTCCGCTCATGCTGCAAGATCACCGGAACCCGCTCGCGTTTCGCAATATCTGGGTGCGCGAACTCACCTTACCAACGAGTCCGTAAGCTCGAGCATCGAGCATGACGATCAGAGACCCGGAAAATTGTGCTCTCAGTACGCCTTCGCGGCCCAGCGCCTCACTGTAATTTAAAAGGTAACCGCTGGAGCCGGGTATAGGCTTCGGATAAAACGACGCTCGTCTTTGGCTCAGGATTTTCTCCGGTCTTTAGAATGTAAGCGGCCGTAAAATTACCGAGCACGGCGCAGTAGTCGCCGTTGACCATCATGCCAATCAGCTCGCCCGTTTTGCTAAAAACGAGATCGCCGCGCTTGGGGGCGATTTCCCCGAATAGTCGCGTGGTAATTCGGTTGTCGAGCTTCACGTAGCTGGCGTTAGCTGCATCAATGCGGAAGGGCGTCTCGCCATAACGACCGTCATCCGCGCGCACCAAGACAGCTTCGGGAAATTTAAAAGGCTCCGCGGCCAGCCGATAGATTTTCCCACCCATCAGGGCCGCCAGCGAGGCATCGATCGGCGCCACCATCACGCGCGGATCCAGGCGGAGAAAATGCAGCTCAGCCAAAGGTGCGCTGAAGGAACCCCGGGTCAGCCGACCCGCTACTTGATCATAATCGATCGCAATTTCTCCCAACACAAAAGGCGTATCGCTCAAATGCATCAGCGCATAAATTTGCTGACCATCGCTCACCAAAATCGTTTGCGTGTTATGCTCCTTCACGGTCGGGCTAAATAATCCTGGCCGGCGCGCAATAAATTTTGATTGCACCCGATTCGCCAAAAATTCGCTGAAAATAATATTGGGATTAATGGGCCGATTACTGCGAATCTCCTGACTCAGGGCGCCTGATTGTTGGGCCAATTGACCCACGCCCAGCGTCAGCTGCGAAGTTTGCTCCTGTACTTTAGCGCGCTCGAGTCGCTCGACTTCCACCTGCTGTTTGGCCTCGGTCAGGTTTTGACTAATCAACTTTTTTTCCTGCTCGGCCACGCGCACGGCGACGTTGAGATTTTCAATCCGCTGACGGGCTTCGGCATTTTGCCGATCTAAGCGCACCAACTCAGCTTTCTGTCGCTCCGCCTCAGCGCGACGCTCGTCCAGCTCCCGCTGCATTTTGGCCAACTGTTCCTTGGACAAGGCCGCCTCCTGCGTGGTGGCCGTAAAGCGTTTTTCTAATTCGCGGGTACTCGATTGGTTGGCCGCCAAGGAATCTTCGAGCTGGCCCTTCTGCTGTTCTACCGCGGCCAGATTTTTTTCGCGCTCTGACAAAGAACCCCGCGTCGCGGCTAACTGCGTCGCCAGGGCGTCGCGGGCCGTCTTTTCGTCTTCCAGCGTAAGGCGCATTAGCTCGACCATGTCCGCATTGATCGCGGGTGCATTGACGGCCGAGCGGGGGGCGGCGGACTCGAGCTGCGTGTGCGACGGCTCCGCTTTCTCCCAGCGCGTGAGCGCGAGGAGATTGAGCAACATAAAGTCGCACATGATTAATAAGAGCGTCTTGTTCATGGCGCAGTCTCCTTAACTCGTCGCAACTGCGCCCAGTGATTCTACAATCAGTTTCCGTTTATAGGGTCGCACGTGACGGATCTTCACGAGGGCCACGCAGACAATGCCAAACAAGTTGGAGGAATAAGCCGCCAATAAGTTCGCATCGATCACGCCGAGGACTTGCAGCACCAGCGCGGTCGCGGTGCCGGCGATGCCCAAGTAGAGTCCCCCATCAAACAGATTTTCCTCATTCTCCATGAGGCGGAGCTTAGCGGTAGCGACCAAGGCCTGCCGGTCGATCTCGGCGATTTTCAGCAAACAGATAACGTACATGCCAACCTGCAAGCAGGCGAACAGCGTGATTGAGAGAATGGTGGAGAGGTCCATGGTGGTGGGGGTGGTTACAGCGCTCGTCACCGGCGCCGCCAAGGCGCCGATAACGGGAATCGTGAGTTTAATTTTATAATCAGAAACGGGAGCAGCCTTTAACAAGAAAGGCTCCGAAAAGACAAAAAAGATAAAAGTGAGAATGAGCGCAATCAGGCCGCTACTCATGCGGGGAAAAGCACTGCGCAAGGTTGCTTCCACCGTAAAAAAAAGCCCCGTATCGACCGCCCGGAGCAGCAGAAAGATACCGCCCAGAAAAGCCGCGTATTTCGCCAAGAGCGCGAGCTCAGGATGACGCAGGGCAAAGGCGGCGCCCAATTCAAATTCTGGTCCCGCCCCACTGGTAACGGGCACTTGCCGTTGGACCAGTTGCACCACCGCGCCTTCGCCAAAAGAAAGCGCCAGTTGCAAGCTATCGACGCCGCGTCGGCCATAGGTAATGAGATAGTGCGCGACGGTGTCGGCGGATTTAGCCATCAAGGCCGCCGTATAAATAATCGGCAGATGCTCCGGGGCCATGCGCGTCAAATGCGCAAATTGCCCCACCGTCCCGAGACTGCCCGTCGTGCGCAGGAGCTCCGCCAACTGAATCCAATTCAGCCGCTGACCCAGCGTGAGAATATCCAGATAAAAATCTTCCAACTCGCCCATCTGCCCTGACTGAACCGCTCGTTCCGCGAGAGCCCGCACCTCCCGTTGCAAGGGAGCTGAGAGATGCTCGGTCTGCCAAAGATAAGCGGTGAGCAAAATAACTGCTTCCAACGGTTGTCCGCCCGGACGATTGGCTGGCACAAAGCGCTGCGTCGTAGTCAGCGCGGCAGTCTTCAGCAAAGTCTGGACCGCGGGTAAGCGTGAGACGGCCAGATAACGCCGGAGATTATCGCGCGCCTGCGGCAAGACCATAAACTTGAGCACCGGTTGCGAAGCGGCCGAAGCGGCGGCGTTGCGGTTAGCCAGCAAGGGCTCCAGCGCGACGTCCCATCCCCCCCATGGCATCATCTCGCGATGCTGGCGGGCAAAATTATCGATGATCACCTCGAGCGCGCCCGCGCCCGTATCGCCCGTTTTTTTCGCCGCGGCTAACACCAGCGCGGCGGGGCCTGGCTTATCTAGTTCGAGCAAGTCGCGCCCAAAACCTGCGACGCTGGGGGTCCCCCGGCCGGCCTCACGAAGCAGCGCGACATTGAGGGACTTAACATTGACTGGGAGCAACCAAGCCACGGCCAACAGCCCTACGCCCAACCCCAGCCAGAGCTGCCAGGGAGCAGCCCGAGCGTCGGTCGGTCGGGAAATGATGGGCATGACAGAAGGCATAACGGTTAAGCTGGCGGAAACAAATTTATTTGCCGCGCGCCGGCACAAACAAATACACTAGCGAACCTAACCCAGACCAATGTCGCTGCCAATTGTTCACTATAACCATCCGATTTTGCGCAAGAAAGGCGCCAAAGTCACCGCATTCAACGCACCCCTGCGTCACTTGGCCGCAGTCATGGTGGATACCATGCACGCGGCCGAAGGGATCGGTCTGGCGGCTCAACAAATCGGCGAAGCCCTGCAGCTCTGCGTTGTCGACCTCAGCGGGGTCGAAGCAAAATTTAAGTGGACCTACGATGGCACCCATCTGCCGCTGGATCTGTTTATGCCACTGGTGTTGGTTAATCCCGAGGTAACCCCAGTGCTTGAACCGACCGACATTGCCGAAGAAGGCTGTTTGTCTTTCCCTAAAATTCGCGGGGATGTGGTGCGACCTGAGACCATCACCGTAACATTCCAAGATACCGCCGGCCACAATCACACCCTCCATTGCAATGGCCTGTTGAGTCGCTGCGTGCAACATGAGGTCGATCACCTGAATGGCGTGCTCTTCATCGATCGCATGACCAAGCCAAGCCTGAACGACATCGATCTTCAGGTAAAAGCTTTGAAAAAGCGCACCCGTAAATTAGCGGAAAAATCTTAATATGTCTGACCCGACCCCCGCTCGCTCCATCGCTACCCGCACCGGCGATGATGGCACCACCAGCCTGCTTTACGGACAGCGGGTGCCTAAAAATCATCTCCAGATCGAAGCCGTGGGGGTACTGGATGAACTCAACGCCGCTTTGGGTTTCGCCAAAGCCACCCGCCCCACCGGCACGAGCGGCACGGCGATCGAACGAATCCAACGCGAACTCGTTGGCCTCATGGGGGAACTCAGTTGTGCGCCGAGTGACGCCGCGCGTTACGCCGCGTCCTCTTTTGCAAAAATTGGCGAAGCGGAGTTAGCGAAGCTCGATGCCGCGATCGCCGTGATCGAGGCCCGCCAGCCAAAATTTGACGGTTGGGCCACGCCGGGCGCAAACGTGCATGCCGCGGCCCTCGACCTTGCGCGCACCGCCGCCCGTCGCGCTGAGCGCCAACTCGTGGGGCTCGGATCACCCACTCCCACCGTGCGACCCGTGCTCTTGTGCTATGTTAATCGCATATCTGATCTGCTGTGGTTGATGGCCCGTGAGGCCGAACAAGCCTGAACCGCTGATCGAAATAATCTGTGCATCTGATCATTTGTGACTAAACCCATCACCATGCTCATCGCCGTTGTTTTACTCGTGCTGGCGGCGCTCGCGCGAATCGCTCCGACGATTGATCCGTCCCTCGTTAATTTTTCACCCGTCATGGCGATTGCTTTTTGTGGCGGAGTTTATTTTCGCCCCGGCTGGCCCTGGGTACTTCCGTTTGGCGCGCTCGCGCTGTCTGATCTTTACCTCAATCATTTTTACGCCCGCGAATATGGCTTCCACTGGTCCCTCGCCGGCCTGGGTGCGCGCACCGCTTGTTTTGGCGGCGCCCTGCTCATCGGCGCGTGGGTGCGTTCGTGCAAATCTTGGCTCAATTTGCTCAATGGTAGCCTGCTCGGGGCGATTACTTTCTACCTCGTGACGAATACTCAATCGTGGGCGGGCGATGTCTTCTACGCGAAAACCTTAGCCGGCTGGTGGCAGGCGCTGACTATTGGCCATCCGGAATATCCGCCCACCATTTTCTTTTTCCGCAACACGCTTTTCGGCGATCTCCTGTTCACAGGACTTTTTGCCGGTACTATGGAATGGCTGGCTCGCCGCCGCGGAGCCCCCAGCCTCTGGGATCAGACCGCCGAACCGGTCGAAGAACCGGTCGGGGTGGAGGTAGAAAAATGAATCCCCCCACCCGCAAACCTGACTGGCTCCGCGCCAAATTGCCCGCCGGTCCCGCCTATCAGGCGACGCGGCGTCTCGTGGAGGAAAATAAGCTGCATACGGTATGTCAGAGCGCCCAATGCCCCAACATCGGGGAATGCTGGTCGCGCGGCACCGCCACGGTGATGATTCTGGGTAATATCTGCACCCGTTCCTGCAATTTCTGCGCGATCCAGACGGGACGCCCCACGGAATTCGACCTCGGGGAACCGGCCCGAGTCGCTGATGCTGTCGCGAAAATGGGACTCAAACATTGCGTCATTACCTCCGTCGCCCGCGATGATCTCGCCGACGGCGGCGCCAGCGTGTGGGCCGCCACCATTCGCGCCACCAAGCATAGAAATCCGCACTGCGCGATTGAGGTGCTCGTGCCAGATTTCAAAGGAAACCTTAATCAGGTCGATCTCGTGCTCGATGCCCGACCAGATATTTTTAACCACAACGTTGAAACCGTTGAGCGTCTGCAAAAACCGGTTCGCGTGCAGGCGCGTTATGATCGCAGTCGCAGTGTGCTCCGCCACGCCAAGAGCCGTGGCTTCATCACAAAAACCGGCATTATGCTCGGCCTCGGCGAGACGCCCACGGAGATCGCGCAATGCCTGCGCGATATCGCCAGTGATAAAACCGATATTCTCACGCTCGGCCAGTACCTCCAACCAACGCCGCAGCATTGGAAAATCGACCGCTGGGTACCGCCGGAGGAATTTAAACACTGGAAGGATTTTGCTCTGGCCGCGGGCCTCGGCACCGTGGAAAGCGGCCCGCTCGTTCGCTCAAGTTATCACGCTGACGAGCAATCGCTCAAGTACACCGGCGTCGAGCACCTCAATAACGCGAATACGTTGGCGGGTGCGGTTTAGCCTCCAGCTAACCCGAACTCCATGCCCCTCCCGCCAGATAAAGCTTGGTTTCCTCTGAAGACCTTCGGTTGGGGCTGGGGCTGGCCCCAGCGCTGGGAGGGCTGGGTGGTGGTCGGCGTTTATCTAGCGGGGCTCCTTGCCGGCACGCTTTTGATCAGTCGATCGCACACTTATTTCCTAATCTACACGACCGCCCTCAGCACCGTCCTCATCTTCGTCTGCTGGTGGAAAGGGGCATCGCCCAAGTGGCGCTGGGGTCCCCGGGACCGTCCGCCTAATAATAAATAAACCCGCCCCGCGCCGCCCCGCGGGATGACTGGCCACGAGCCACGCAGCCGGAATTGAGGTTTTGATTTTGCCCGCGGAGTTGCTTTGCTCCGCCCATGAAACTGCACGCAATTTTTTGGTTGGTGATCAGCATGGCTCTGCTTCTCACGCGGGTCGAGGGCGCGGGCACCTTAGTCTCCGGACCGATGCTCGGCTATCAGGCGCGCCGCGAAGCCTTGATCTGGGTGGAGACAAAAGACGCCCAGCAAGTGAGCCTCGACTACTGGCTCCGCGGCCAACCAGAAACCAAACAGACCATCACCAAAACGAATTTAAGTTCGACGCCGATCGGTGGACAGATTTCGCATTTCCGCCCCGGCTTACTCGCGGTCGGGACGCAGTATGAGTATGCGATTAGCATTGATGGCGTGAAGCAGGCGTTGCCCTTTCCCGCCCAATTTAAAACCAGCCCGCTCTGGGAGTGGCGGGCCCCAGCCCCGGATATTAAATTTATCTTCGGGACCTGCGCCTACCTCAATGAGCCGGCCGCCGATCGACCCGGTCCGGGCTACGGGAAAACGATGGAAACTTTTCGGCTCATGGCCGACAGCGGAGCTGATTTCATGCTCTGGGGGGGCGACAATTGGTATTATCGCGAAACCGATTTTGATTCCATCAGCGGTCTCTGGTACCGCGCTCAACTGACGCGCGCGCAGCCTGAATTGCGCAAACTTTTTGCCGTCATGCCGCATTACGCCACTTGGGATGACCACGATTACGGTTCGAACGATGCGAACAAGAGCTTCGAGTTTAAGGATGAGACCCTGCAAATTTTTAAAGCTTACTGGGGCAATCCGATGTACGGCGAGTCGGGCCACCCCGGAGTTTACCAAAAATTTTATCAAAGCGATGCGGCCTTCTTCGTCATGGACAACCGGTGGTACCGCGATGACGACCACCTCATCGACGCGCAGAATCCCCAGAAATCGCAGTACGGTGCGCACCAATTCGATTGGCTCAAACAATCCTTACTCCACGCCCAAACGCTCAATCATTTTACCTTTAAATTTATTGTTACGGGCGGACAGGTAGTCACCGACTTTGGCGGCGTGAGCGAAACCTTCGCGTATTATCAGCGGGAACGGGAGGAATTGCTGAAATTTATTCAAGACCACCACATCACCGGCGTCATCTTTCTCACCGGCGATGTGCACTTCACTGAACTCGCCAAGAAAAACATTGGCGGCTCGCAATGGATCTATGAATTAACCTCCTCACCCATCAGCAGCGGCGTTTCGTCCATCGGCCGCACGGAACGCGCCCAAGATCCGCACCGGATCGAGGGCACCTTGGTCAGTGATCAGAATTTTTGCACCCTGGCCTTGCACGGACCCAAGGGGGCGCGGGTGGTCACGATCAGCTGTATCGATAAGCAAGGGGTGACGCGCTGGACGCATGATATCACCGCGCAAGATCTGCGCTAGGTTTCGCCGCTTTTCCATTTGCGCTACGGATAATTTGGAAGACGGTGGTCCGACATGTTCAGAAAGATCCGCCCAATCGCCGCCCTGACGGCTCTCACTTTATTCCGCCATTTGCCGCTGTCAGCCGTGGTGTCCGACGTGGTCGTACTGCCCACTCTCTCGGTCACCGACCAGCTGAGCTTCAACGCCAACGCCACCACGACCGTCCGCACAAAATCCGGGCCGACGGTGGCGGAAGCCTGGTACAATCTCGCGCAGCAGACCGTGGGCTTGGCGGTCAATGACGCCGGCGCCCGTGGTTTTGGCACCACCACCACCCTGCGTGGATTAGGTAATACGCCTTTCTTCAGCGACGCCTCGGCTCCCGTTTACCTGGACAATATTCCTCTGGCCACCGCCTTCACTTTTCCGACGGAGCTTTACGATTTTAGCCAGATGACCATTTACCGCGGCCCCCAAGCCGCGGCCCAGTTCGGTCGCGCCGGGGATGCCGGGGTGATTCAGTTCACCTCAAGACCGGCCGGCACCAGTAGCCAAGCCCACATCGGGGCCGCCATCGGATCTGCGGGCCAAGCTAGCTTCAGCGCCTCCGCCCAAACGGCGCGAACCGACACGTTTGATGCCGCCCTTCATTTCGGCACGAGCCAGCGGGAGGGCTATTTATACAATACCCAGCTCAAGCAGACCGTCGATGATCGCCAAGCCGTCTTCGGCCGAGTCCAGCTCCATTACCGTCCCCAGCCAGAGCTCGAACTTTCCAT
>NEUY01000030.1 GCA_002304425.1 Opitutia bacterium Tous-C10FEB | reverse complement strand
CGGCTGACGGGCATGGCTGGCCTAACCGGGATCAGTGCGCTAGCGGCCAACAGCACGCGGCATTGGTGTGGTGTTTGGGAGCAGGGCACCGGTGCCTTTGTCGCATGGCTGGCATCGGGGGCGCAAACAACGAGTACCGCCGCGGTGCAAAGTGGGTTGAGCGTCGTTGAACTGATTGGCCCTAATACCGTGGGCGCGGCCGCTGCTAATTCGGAGCATAGCATTGCGGGTAAAATTCCGCTTTGGCGCACAGACACGGCCGCGGCCCCCGGCATCGAGACGCTTGTAGGGAATTATGCTTATCTGATCATTGATGAAGGGGTGAAAATTTCGGCGTATGCGCCCGAGGCGCTGTTGCGCGTCGCTGGTCTTCGTCCGGTCCTCACCAGCACCGTCCCGACGAGTGCGGCCGGTAAACTAGCCGCCGCGCTCGCGGCTTATGCGGGGAAGTTGCCGAGTGTCATTTCGTATGAGCAATTGAGTCTACTGCCTACGCCGAATGCTGCGCTCACGCCTTCGGTGCTGCAGGACAATTTTAACCACGTCACGCTGACTAATCGCACGCTCAGTGGCAGTGATTATTTTTCAGGGAGTCTTAATCTCAACACCACTTCGACAATTTTTTGGCGCAGTGTGCTGGAGACTTACAATACCGCGCCGGGAGTCGTGCCGATTACTTCGAATAACTTAACCGCGAAGGGCAATGCCCTGGGTAACGGCCTCGCGGCGACCAACCTCGGTAAAATGGTGAATGGTCCATTTAGTAGCCCAGCCAATTTTAGTGCTTATCTCGCCAGCGTCTTTCCGCTTACCGGCTCACCAACTTATATCCAGATTATGGCAGTGCTGGGTCCGTTGTTAACGACGCGTTCCGATACTTTTCGCATTCGAGCGTACGGGGAAGCGGTTAATTCCATGGCCGCAGTGCCCGTCGAAGCCCGGGCTGTCTGTGAAGCCATCGTTCAGCGCACCCCGCTGGCGGCACCCAACGGACTCGGGCGAAAATTCGTCCTAATCAATTTTCGCTGGCTCGGGCCGAACGATCTCTAACGGCCTCACGATCGCCGAGTAAGATTAGGCCAGCAGATCGCTGACGACTTGGCCGAATACATCCGTCAGACGATAATAACGCCCCTGATGTTTATACGTGAGGGCCTTGTGATCGATGCCCATCTGATGAAGAATCGTCGCCTGGAGGTCGTGGACCGATACTGGCTTATCAATAATGTTATAACCGAAGTCATCAGTGGCGCCGTAATTTAAACCGGGCTTAACACCGCCTCCTGCCATCCACATAGTGAAACAGCGGGGGTGATGATCGCGGCCGTAATTATCAGCGGTCAACTTGCCTTGAGAATAATTAGTGCGGCCAAATTCACCACCCCAGATCACGAGCGTATCATCCAATAGGCCGCGTTGCTTAAGATCGGTCACCAAGGCATAGCTGGCTCGATCCACGTCGGCACATTGCCGGCGGATTCTTTTGGGGAGATCGCCGTGTTGATCCCAGCCGGGATGATAGAGCTGAATGAAGCGCACATCCCGTTCCGCCAAGCGGCGAGCGAGCAGACAATTCGCGGCAAAGGTCCCCGGTTGCTTTGCCGATTCACCGTAAAGTTCATAGGTGGCCGCTGATTCGTGCGCGGAGTCCATCACCTCCGGCACGCTGGTTTGCATGCGGTAGGCCATTTCATATTGGTCGATGCGCGAGCTGATCTCGGGATCGCCGAGTTCCGCTGCTTGGCGGGTATGCAGCTCCGCCAGACGATCGAGAAATTGCCGCCGACTCGTCGCGGAAATTCCGGCGGGATTTTTTAGAAAGAGAACGGGGTCACTCCCCCCGCGGAATTGCACGCCTTGGTGAATGCTCGGCAGAAAGCCGTTGCCCCACAGGCGGGAATAGAGCGGTTGATCGATGCGATCTTTTGAGATCAGCACGACAAAGCCCGGGAGGTTTTCATTGACGCTGCCAAGACCGTAGGAGAGCCAAGAGCCCATGGAGGGGCGCCCGGGTAATTGATGGCCGGTCTGGAAAAACGTAATCGCGGGGTCGTGATTGATATGCTCGGTGTGCATCGAGCGAATAAAGCACAAGTCATCCGCCATTTTGGCCGTGTTGGGGAGAAGGTCACTGATCCAGGCCCGGCTTTGACCGTGCTGGGCAAAAGAGAATAGCGAACCGGCTAGAGGATAATGGGCCTGATGAGCGGACATGCCCGTCAAGCGTTGGCCGCCACGAATGCTGTCGGGAAGATCTTCGCCGTTACGCGCTTTGAGCAGGGGTTTATAATCGAACAGATCGTGCTGCGAGGGTCCACCCGCCATAAAAAGATAGATAATCCGCTTAGCTTTGGGGGCAAAATGCGGACGACCAAGAATACCACTTGCTGGCTCGACGGTAACCGGAGCGCCCAATGCGGATTTTTGCAGCAAGTTGGTGAGGGCCACTCCCCCCAAGCCGAGCGCAAAGCGGCCAAAGAAATCTCGCCGTGACAGGCCAAAGTTAAGTTGATCGCAAAACATAGTGAGGCAGAGCTTGGCAGTTTAACGCCGCATCAGCGTTTCGTCAAAGTTAAGTAAAGCTTGAGCGACGATCGCCCAGGCGGCCCGATCGACGGCCGGCAGGGCGACATCGGTTATGGCTTCGCCCGATTGATTAAATTCAGTCGTAGCTTTTTCGTCGGCTTGGAAAAAAGCGCGCTGCGATTCGTAGAGCTCATGCAGAATGGTCAGCTCTTCTTTTGCGGCCGTGCGTCCCGTCACCAGACGAAAACCCCATGCGAGGCGGTCATTGAGGCTAGCGCCGCCTTCCCGGAGCATGCGTTGTCCGATGAAGCGTGCTGCTTCGATGAATTGGACGTCATTGAGTAGGGCGAGGGCTTGCAGCGGTGTGCTGGTGTTTTGCCGGAGCACGGTGCACGTATTGCGCTCCGCCGCATCAAACATGAGCATCGTTGGGGGTGGCACGGTACGTTTCCAAAAAGTGTACAGACTTCGGCGGTGAAGATCGTCTTGCGTGCCTTGTTCATATTTCGGTTGTCCCATCCCAAGTTCTTCCCACAAGCCCGGTGGTTGGTAAGGCAGCACGCTGGGTCCGCCGATTTTTTCAACGAGCAGGCCACTGGCGGCGAGCGCTTGGTCGCGCATCATTTCAGCGGTTAAGCGACGAGCTGGGCCGCGGGCTAAAGCTAAATTGGCGGGATCAAGCGCGCGCTGGGCGGGGGTGGACTGGGAAGATTGTCGATAAGTAGCCGAGAGCGCTATTTGGCGCAGCGTACGTTTTACGTCCCAGCGATGTTGGACAAAATCTTGCGCGAGCCAGTCGAGCAATTCGGGGTGCGTGGGCGGCGTTCCCTGCAGGCCGAAATTATCCGGAGTGCCAACGATTCCAGTGCCAAACATCATTTGCCAAATGCGATTAACCGTCACGCGAGCGAGCAAGGGATTCGCGGGGGCCGTCAACCAGTCGGCTAGACCAAGTCGATTGCGGGGTGCTTGCGCGGGGAAAGGGGGCAGCGAGCGGGGCGTGTCGGCCGTGACCGCATCGCCGGGGCTATCATACGCGCCGCGGATTAAAATATGAGCCGGCTTGGGTTGGGGAAGCTCATGCATCACCATGGCTTCAGGGACGGGCGTAATCAGGGCATTTTGCTCTTCGCGGACCGCCTGCAATGCTTGGCTGGCGGCTCGGCTAGGCGCGTCAATCAGGGCTATAAAATAATCAAACAAACCCGCGCGTTGGGCGACCGTGAGTTTCTTGGCTGACTGCGTCCACGCTTGGTCGAAGTCGGATCGACCGGCGAGTTGCGCGACTTCCAAGGCCGTCAGAGCACGTGCAAAAACCGCAAGATCGCTGACCTTGCCACCCTTAAAGCCCGCATCGCGAAAACGATAGCCGAGGGTCAAATCCGGTTCAGATGTTCCGTAAGTAATATCTTTAAAGAGCCCGTCGCGGATGATTTCGCTGGGTACCAGCGTGCCATTGAGCCAAATTTTCGCACCGGCAGCGCGGCTGGAGCCATCATATGTTACCGTGAGCTGCGTCCAAGCCTCAGCTGGCAGAACGGCTTTGCTAATGATTTTTAGCGAGGCACCGGGCCAAAGATAATGCAGGCCAAAAGCCACGCGGCCGTTTTCCAAGAGAATTTCGTAACCGCGACTACCGGCATCCGCGGGCGCTTTCGAGTGGTGCAACACTACCATTCGATCGGTGGTGACGCTGGCGGGTGGAGGTTGGAGCCAAAACGATAAAGTGAATGCATCCGTGCGCTTGAAGGTAACTAAACCCGGAAAGATAAGGCCATTTTCTCCATCGAGTTCGAGCACGGGACCCCGCGGGCTCGGAATTATTTTTGGCATCTCGAATAGCTTACCTGGTTTAGTCGGATCCACTGTATTCGCGACATGCCCATCGGTGAGGGCGG
Source organism: Opitutia bacterium Tous-C10FEB (assembly GCA_002304425.1). Taxonomy (GTDB): domain Bacteria; phylum Verrucomicrobiota; class Verrucomicrobiia; order Opitutales; family Opitutaceae; genus Lacunisphaera. The sequence continues at coordinate 14,320 of NEUY01000030.1, read as the reverse complement.
TCAACGGATAGGCGGCGATTAATCCAGCTAGCTGGGCGGGCGCCGTTGGTAGTTTTTCGGTGAGCCAGCGGCGGAAGGCGCGTTGGGCGCCACGGTGCGTCTTAGCTAAGGCGACCTCCGCCTCAGCGGTTTTTTTGCGCAGGACTTCGAGTTGGCGAAATTGTTCATCGGTGGTTAGCAGCAAACTTGGCAACGGCATCGTATCAGCAAAGCCCTTAAAGGATATCTGGCCCGATTCATCGATGTTCTGGAAAAATGCGAAGAGGGAATAATAATCGCGCTGGGTGATGGGGTCGAATTTGTGGTCATGGCAGCGGGCGCAATCTAACGTGAGTCCGAGGAAGGCGGTGCCGAAGGTTGCGACGCGATCGGCCACGTAAGCGACGCGGTACTCTTCTTCGACGATGCCGCCTTCTTCGTTTTGGTTATGGAGACGGTTAAAAGCGGTCGCGAGATGTTGGTCCTGAGTCGCGTTGGGCAGCAAATCGCCGGCGAGTTGCCACGTGGCAAATTGGTCGAAGGGGAGATTTTGGTTGAACGATTTAATGACCCAGTCGCGGTAGGCCCACATCGCTCGGGTGCGATCCATTTGGTAGCCGTGGGTATCGGCGTAACGTGCAATATCGAGCCAGTCGCTCGCCATGCGTTCTCCGTAGCGGGGCGAGGCAAGGAGGCGATCGACGACACGTTCGTAAGCGCCGGGTTGAGAGTCTGCAACGAACGCATCGGTTTCAGCCGGAGTGGGGGGCAGACCCGTGAGGTCGAGCGTCACTCGGCGAATGAGTTGCGCCCGGTCTGCCTCAGGAGCCGACGTTAATTGCGCTGCCGGCAATTGGGCCCGCACGAAAGTGTCGATGGGGGAAATTATGTTCGGTGATTTCTGTGGCGGAGTTGCGGCGGCGATGGGGTCAAAAGCCCAATGCGCGGACCACGAGGCGCCCTCGGCCACCCAACGGCGCAGGAGGGCAATTTCAGTTGGCTTTAATTGACGACCAGCCGTGCGCGGGGGCATGACTTCTTCGTCATCAGCGCTGCTCGTTCTGATGACCAATTCACTTTCAGTCGGGTCCCCCGGGGTCACCACCGTTACCGATTCTTGGGTGCGAAACAGACCAGCCTTGGTATCGAGCCGCAGTTTGGCTTTGCGCCCGCTTTCATCCGGACCGTGGCAATGATAACAGGCATCAGAGAGAATCGGCAGGATGTCCTGGCGAAAATTAACCGGAGCCGGCGACCCCGCTTCAGCGGCGCCAGCGATGTGCGCGAAGGTTGGGCAGGCCCAAGCTAAGAGGCACGCCAAGCGTACAGCTGAAAAAATAGACTGGGGCGATACAGACAATGCGGGAGGTTTTGTGGGGAAAAATAACTAACCAGACCCCGTTAAATAACCTCAGCGTAGGGTCTAAGATCAAGGCGCGAATTTATGGGCCGCCGAGAGTATTCCAAAAGATCATTAGGTTTTTTGTCTGACGTCCGGCCACAATGAGGTCGGGTCTGCCGTCGGCGTTGAGGTCAGCTACCTTAAGGTCCTCAACGGCAATTTCTTTAGTCGCAACTATACTGACGCGCCAATTTTCCCCGGCTTCGTCGAGTGGAGTGAGCAACCGAATGCCGGGATCAGTGGTGCGCCACCCAACTACAAACTGGTCAGAGCCTACGCCTAGAAAATCAGCGGTGGCGAGGGCGTGGCCTTCTTTGCAACCGGACAGCACTAATTTTCGCTGCCACGCACCGCGCTCATCCCGAGTGTAGACGGCGGCCATGCTGCCGTGAAACGGCTCGACTGTCGCAATAAAATCTCCGTGAGCCAGACGTCCGGCGCGCAATTCGCCGGTCGCGTACTGGGTAATTTGCGTGGAACGCCAAGAGTCATCTTGGTATTCATTAAGCCAGATGCCCTCTTGGGCTCCGGAAATAATTTGCGGCCCCGCCGTGTTTCCCCAGCGGACGGAGTCGAAATTGTGGGTGAAATGCCCGGTATCATTTACCACCGCGGTTGGCCAAGGGTCCCGCGGGTTGGGGGGCTTTTGATAGGCGAGTAATTTCGCGCCGCGGCCGGCCCCGGCTTGATTCCCTCTCCCGTGGAGGGGTTGCACGAGAAGATCCCAGCGCGTTCGATTTATCTGTACCCATTGCATGCGATGGACCGTCGGTTCATGGGAAAGTCGGATGGCTTCCCATCGTTGGGTGCGATCAGGTGGCGCCTGCATATAAAAAACCGCTCCACTGTTTTTTGTATCGCTGGGATTCCAGCCGGCGCCCACGGCAAGTTCACACTTCCCGTCGCCATCGATATCGCGGGCGGCGAGGCAAACATTGTCTTCTGGCGTGAGATGTTCGGCGATGACATGTTTTTGCCAGGTCGGATTCTGGTACCATTGAATCGTGGTTTTATCCGCTAGCAGAATATCAAGGCGCCCGTCGCCATCAACGTCGGCAATGGCGAGTCCATAGCCCAAGGTTATTTTAGCTATTTCTTGCGCTTGGAACTTGGGTTCAGGGGGAGCCGCAAAAGAGCAAGCCGCCGCTAGGGCGAGGGTAAGCACCAGTGGTTTCATACTTTGGGGTTTAGTCGTGCTGGGGCGGATGTCCATCGCGCACACGTGGGCTGCCGTGGAATTGGGCCGGGCGCGGCGGCTCGAGGCGGCGCCTCCTGCAGTTTTAGACTTTCCGGTGGCGCTCACGCCGGGTATAAAAAATCATGTATTTTATTTTTGCGCTGATCTTTTTCGCGATCGGTCTGCCGACCACGGTCGCCTCGCCGTTGACCGACCTTGTGCAAGCGCTCGAGGTGGATTGGCCAAAAAACAAGACCATTCATTTTGTATGTCATGGGCACAGCGTGCCCGCCGGTTATTTCAAAACGCCGGTGGTTAATTCCGACCAATCTTATCCCGCTCTCTGGCAAACGGGCTTGCGGCAGCAGTTTCCTCACGCCGTGTTGAATGTCATTGTCACTGCGATTGGTGGGGAAGATTCCATCGCAGGTGCGGCTCGATTTGAGCGCGATGTGTTAGCGCTACGACCTGCCGTGGTGACGATTGACTACGCCCTGAACGATCGCGGGGCGGGCTTGGTGAAGGCCAAGGCCGCCTGGGTACAGATGATTGTGGCCGCTAAGGCGGCGGGGATTCGCGTTATTCTGCTAACGCCCACTCCCGATCAGCGGGTCAATATTGATGATCCGCAAAATTCATTGAATTTACATGCTGAGCAGGTGCGGGCGTTGGCGCAGGAGCACGGAGTCCTGCTGATCGATAGCTTCGCCCTCTTTAAAGCCCAATTAAAGGCAGGGGTGCCGTTGCCGGATCTGATGTCGCAGGTAAATCATCCCAATGGAGCTGGGCATGCGCTAATCGCGGAAGCTTTGCTTGGGTTATTCCAGAAATAATCACCCCTGAGCTAGGCTGCAAAGGGTGAAGAGGAAGAAAGGTGCCCGCCGTCATGGGCAGCGCTGGGGCTTGTGAAAAAATGGTGCCAGGGGCGAGGATTGAACTCGCGACCAAAGGCTTATGAGTCCTCTGCTCTACCACTGAGCTACCCTGGCAAAAGGGATTACTATCAATGACTTGTGGATTTAAATAATTTTGTCTTTTACACCTGTTTTTTACGCTTCAGCTCAATTTAGAGCTAAAGAGAAAACATGCGCAGCGCGACAAAATGGGAAAGAACACAAGTCCAAGCACTGCTTCGCGATGGAAGCAGTGGTAGTTACTACGGAAGATGGAAACGAGGCGGCAAGCAAAAATGACTGAGAGGAAATGGGATTGGCATGGGGGCGGGGTGTATTGATCGAGCCCGAGTTTACGGCGGCAAACTGGCACGCGGGAATAATCTGAAAATGTCCGCGGTAAGATCGTGATCGCTTGGCGCTATTTTAGGATGGGGCGGTCGGCACCAGCCTCAATCACATGCAGCGGAAGATCGGTCTCGCTGGGTTAAAACTTCCGCTCGTCGCTCCGGCTCTCACCGTTACTCCGTAAATTTAACCAGCGCGGCGCTGATCTTAGCTCAGTGAATCTTGTAAAGGGTGAGGCGACGTGAGGGGCCGCAGTCGGCGTTCTCTCTCTGGGTCGATTTCTTCCAGCTCAGGCTCTGGGATGCAGGTAAAGGAGATGCGCATGGGCGCGGCGGCTTGGACTCCATGGGCGCCGCCGAAATAAACTGAACCGTGGCCAAAGGTTTGGTTCAAGGTGTCCATCGCCTGATGCAATTGGGCCCGGGCCGTATCGCGGGCTTGATGGAAAAGATCCGGCGTGTGTGCACTCCAAGGCAAGAGACGCGTGAGAACCAGGCCTACCCGGAAAGGCGCCCGGGCTCGCAACGCGACTGGGCGGCGGGCCCAGAGCTGGTTGAGCGCCTGCGTTAATTGCAGCGTGTCCTGCGTTTCCGTGCAACGCAGCTCATCGCTCCAGCTGACCTCATCGTAATAATCGAGGCTCAGGCTTAACGCGCCGGCGTAGTGTCCGCTCTGGCGCAGACGCATCGCCGCTTTTTGCAACAGTCGGTGCAGCACCGCGTGCGCTCGAGGGACGGTGCGCAGCGTTGGTGGGAGAACGTGGGAGTGGCCGATGGTTTGTTTTTTGGGCGGTGGCAGCGGGATCGCCGCACCGTGAAGGCGGGCGTGCATGCGCTCGCCTTCGACGCCGCCCCAGATGCCGCGCAGCAGAGCGGGCGAGGCGGCATAAAATTGCTCGGCCGTATCGATGCCATGCGCGCGCAGACGGGCTTCCATAGCGGCGCCAACACCGAGAAAATCTTGAAGTTTTAGCCCGAGCAATTTTTGCGGCAGATCGTCGTCGTCGATGACGACTAAGCCATCCGGCTTTTGCAAATCAGTCGCGAGCTTGGCCAACAGCCAATTCGGCGCGATGCCAATGGAACTGGTGAGGCACGGGCCAATTTCCTGGCCAATCCGAGTTTTAATTTCTCGGGCGACGCTCAGCGCTTTTTCCCGGGGGGCAAAGGTGGCGGTGAGGTCGCACTCCACTTCATCGATCGAGCGAACGCTGGTAATATGAATACACGACTCGATGATGGCGCGCAATTGACGCGAATAATCAATGTAGAGGCGGGGGCGTTGTGCGATCAGGCGAATTTCGGGACACAGTTGACGGGCTTCGGCGATGCGCGTGCCGGTGCGCACACCGCAGGCCTTAGCGAGGTAGTTGGCGGCAATGCAGGAGGTGGTCTCCGCCAGCACGGGCACGATGGCGACGGGGTGCCCTCTTAATTCTGGACGATCCTGCTGTTCGCAGGAGGCAAAGAAGGCATTGAAATCGACGGCGAGACTCCGGAGGGGCATGCGCGCAAAGTTTGGCCCAGCCCTCGTTCCGTCAAAAAAAGAAAGGGCCAATTTCCTTTCTTCGCAGCGCTGAGGCGCTTGCCCACTAAAATATTTTTTTGCTAACAACTTGACTCGGCGCGGAGCGCGGCGGGTCGGGTTTTTACCCGCTGGGTTGCCCCTTAGGCACTCGGGTAAACTTCGCGAAGCGCCTTCGCCACGTTGGGGGGAACAAATTTACTGACGTCGCCGCCGAGCTTGGCGATTTGTTTGACGAGCGAGGAGCTCGTGTAGCTGTACGATTCGTTGGGCATAACGAAAATCGTTTCCACCTTGGGCTCGAGATGTCGGTTCATCAGGGCCATATTGAACTCAAATTCAAAATCGGATAGGGCGCGGAGGCCGCGGATGATCGCGTGAGCTTTTTGTTTGCGGGCGAATTTTACGAGCAGGCCGTCAAAGCTCACGACATCGACATTGGGCAGGCCACGCAGATTGGCCTGAATTAACTGTACGCGCTGCTCCGGGGTAAAGAGCGGAGCCTTGGTGGAGTCGATGGCGATGGCGACGCGCACGTGGCCAAAGAGTTTGGCGGCGCGCGCGAGCACGTCGAGGTGACCGTTGGTGAAGGGGTCGAAGGTTCCGGGATAAATGCAGAGTTTCATGCGTCGACGCTGCTAAGATTGCAGAGCGGGGGAAGATGGCGAGGAAGTTTTGCGTGATTACACGGGGGCAGGCCCCGTCATATCGCATCAAGGTATTGCCAAGCGGAGTTCGGGTGTATCGACTGCGGCATGCGTTTTACTGTGGCCAACTGGATGACTCTTTCCCGCGTTCCGGCGATGTTTGCGATCGTCTGGTTAATGAACGTCGATCGCGATTTCGGTTGGGGCGCGACGGTGTCTTTCTGGCTCTTCATTGCGGCCGCGCTCACGGATTGGTTTGACGGCATGATTGCACGGGCGCGCGGCGAGGTTTCATCCTTTGGACGATTTATGGATGCGGTGATCGATAAAGTGATGGTGATGGGCCTGATGATCGCGCTGGTGGTGGGAAATTATTTTATGGGCTACGAAAATTTCGCGCTGGCGTTGTTGCTGGGCATGCTCGGGCGTGAATTTTTAGTTTCCGGCATGCGCATGGCCGCGGCCACGAAGGGACTCGTGGTGGAGGCGGATCAAAGCGGGAAGGTGAAGACCTTTGTGCAGCTTAACGCGATCGGGTGGTTACTGGGAGCGCGGATGATGAGCCAAGATTATGGTCACCTGTTTTCCGCTGCCGATCGTTGGATTATCAGTGGAATCCACTGGATTGGCATGGGACTTTATGGCCTTGCGGCCGTGCTGACGATTACTTCGGGGATTTCTTATTTCCGTCGGCACGGGCACGTGGTGTTAGAATAAGCTAATGAAATTATCGTCGCCGCAGTGGCCGCGAATTTTACCGACTCGCTTCGTGGTCGGCATCGCTACGCTGGGTCCGCTCGGGATGAAGCTACCCGCTCCTGGTACGTGGGGTTCATTGGCGGGTTTACTTTATTTTACCGTCATTTTTTACCCGCTGGGGCTGGTGAGCACCCTGCTGCTGACGGGCGTCGGACTTTATTTCGCGGTAGCATTTTGTGGTGAAGCCGCCGAACGCATGGGCCGGAAAGATCCGGGCGAAATAATTTTGGATGAATTCGTGATCATGCCGTTGTGCTTTCTCGGGTGGCGCACCCTCGGTTGGTCGCCTTGGATTGTTTTTGTCACTGGGTTTGCGCTCTTTCGGCTCTATGATATTGCGAAGCCTTTCGGCATACGCCGACTGCAGAGTTGGCCGGCGGGGTGGGGGATTGTCGTGGACGACGTAGCCGCGGCGCTCGCTACTTGTGCGACGTTGCATCTCGGCGCGTGGCTTACGCGCTGAGGGAAAATTTCCGGGATCCGATCTAGATTAAAGACAAAGACCTATGGCTTGGGTCAGAGGTAAGGAGTTAGCGGTTATAGGGTCGGCCCTCCGCGCGCCGGGCGGAGCGAAGCGAGTTTAAGTCCGAACCTTTCGCGTTACTCCGCGCCCTTCGTGGCTAAAAATGCCTTAGATCGTTTGGGCGCCTTTGGTGGCAAGCGCACCCCAGGATTAAGATTTATTTCGCGGCGGCGGCGCTGGCTGCTCTTTTCCCGCGCCACCAGCGACTGAGACTAAAATCGCCCCGGATTTTCCCGCCGCCATCGATGCGGGTGCCATCCGGGCCTTGGGTGATTTTAATACTGAGGCCAAATAACCAGCGGCCGTGTGAATTAAAAGTGAGTCGGCGAGGTAAATCCCAAGCGAAGCCGGGCTTCACAAAAACGTATTGCTGATTATCGCGCCCAATTAACGAGGTGGTTTGCAGGCCTGTTTCCAGCATGTAATGATAGGGGAAACGATCGAGCACGAAGCCCGTGCCGAAAATGAGTGAACTGCTGTGGGCGTCATTTTGGCGAAAACTACCCGCGACCGAAGATTTTGCCATCAGGTCGGCGGTGCCACTGAAAAAATATCTGAGACCGGGAGTCTCCGGGCTGAGACGGGAGAGTACCAAGGAGGGGGTGTAATGGTTGTAGCCATCGGTCATATCGAGCGGGGGAGCTCCCACCGGCAGGCGAACATTGAGACCGACGCTCGCGTCGTAGTCGGTTTGCAGCCAGCGACGGTAAACGTATTTTCCCCCGAATTGAACCTTGCCGATACCATTGCCCGGGGAACCGCGGCGCAGGCCGTGTTCAATGTAGGGTTCAACCGTGGCGGTCATTTCGACGTGATCATTAACTCCCCAGCGAAAACCAAGGGGAAGCCGTACGTAGCTACGGCGAATAAAATCCCCCATGTGCGGATGCATGATGAACCGCACGGAACCTTTCTTCTCGGTCTTAGGCAGATCGGTATCAAAAATTCCACTAATCTTGTGCATCGCGCGTTGATCCTCTGGGTCTTGAAGGGGTAACATCCGCCCCATCTCCGCGTGGGTTGCACCGCTAATGACCAGGCTGATCAGGAATAGGCGGGCGGGCTGCTTGTAGGCGAGAGCGAGCATGGCCATGGGCATAACGAAGGGAACCTCGCCTGCGCGAATGAAAAAGCTGTTCGGCTACTTAAAAGTATGACGGCGCACAGTCGCAATCACTTGGCGGAAGGTAATCTCGGCGCGGACCCGCGAGTTGAGCTTGATATTATAGCCGTCTGGGCCCCACGACATCGGCGTGCCGAGTCCGATGAGCCATTGGGTTTTGGTATTGAAAACAATTTTTTTTGGCACGTACCAGAGTACGCTGGGCCGGAGGTAAAAAAATGCTCAGCGCGGCTGCTGATCAAGGCAGTCGTGGTGTAGGTGCCCGCGAGGGTCCATTTAATTTGGCCTAAATCATAAACCCCGCCGAGTGTCACGGAGGAGAAATCGTTGTGGGGTTGATTAATCTGCATCGCCCCAGCTTTGCCACTCGGGCTAATGGCATCGAGCGAGAGTTCGGTGAAAACGGTGAGATGTCGATTATTGGGCGAGTGACGCTGGATGATTACGCTTGGGGTGATGTGTTGGTAGCCGTCACTTAAATCAATGGGGCGCTGGGTCAGCGGTTGCGTGACGCTAAGGTTGGCGCTCGCTTCAAAATCGGGCGGCAGCGATTCGTGGATTAAATATTTTAGTCCATAGCGGAGCTCACCGATGCCGTTGCCAGTCGCTTGCTCGCCAAAGCCGTGCGTGAGAAAGGCGGCACCTTCCGTGCTAAATTCGACATGGTCATTGAGGGTCCAGCGGAAACCCACGTCGGTGCGGACGTAATCACGGCGCACCAAGTCACTAATATGCGGGTAGAGGATAAACTTGACCGTGCCGGGCGGGTCGAGCTGCGGCAGTTCAACATCAAAAAGCCCGCGGATTCGCGAGAGAAAGGGCCGCGTGAGTGCTGGCGAGCCCGAGTTGGCTAACCCGGGTTCCTGCGCCCAAGAGCCGAGGGCGAGGGTGTTGAGATAAAATATAATCCACCGACATAAACGCATAGGAGTTAAGGCAGCCGCAATAAGCGCTCGAACGGCACTCGCACGAGTAGGCCCTGTTGCAGAACGTCTACTGACACCACAATTCCCTGAGGGTTCGCGGGATCATCGACATAACCTTCTAGCCCATGGAGGGGGCCGCCTTGGACGCGGACGTGCGTCCCTTTCTTCATGAGAGGGTGCAGCGTGGCTTCTAGGCCGGAGGCGCAGATTAATTTAACCGCTTCAAGCTGGCTCAGGAATGCGGCTTCATTTTCCACCCACATGGCGCGGACCAGCAAATCCTGCTGATATATCCGGTCTTTGCGTTCGGGGGCTAATTGACAGAAAACGTAGCCCGCAAACAGCGGCTTGGTGAATGTTTTTTTCTGCGTGCCGTAGTGTCGGATGCTCTGAAGCAGGGGGAGGTAGTGGGCGAATTTCTCCGCCTTCAGCAAGGCCGCGAATTTCTTTTCACACCGTGGCTTGGTGTGACAGGCGAACCAGCGGGGCTCGGCAAAATCAGGCAGGTGTTGGCCCATAATAGTGAAAGTGGGCCGAGGGAAACCTCGACCGCGAATGTGCGCAGATGGCGGCGCTTTACAGTTTAGCGAGCAGGCGCAGCGCGGCGAGGTAGCCAGGGAAGCCCTGGCCGGAAATCATCCCGATGCACGCCCCCGCGGTCATGGAGTGGTGGCGGAATTTCTCCCGCTTCTTAATGTCCGAAATATGCACTTCCACCGCGGGTAATCCGCTCGCGGCGAGCGCATCCCGCAAGGCGATGCTGGTATGCGAGTAGGCGCCAAAATTGACTACGAAGGCCTCCGTGCCGCGATCGGTGAGCGCATGAATTTTATCGACCAGCGCGCCTTCATGAGCGGATTGGAAAAAGGTAACCGTGAAACCAATTTTCTTCGCTTCTGCCCGGATCATTTTCTCGAGGTCTTTGAGCGTAGCTGTGCCGTAAATGGCCGGCTGGCGGCGGCCGAGGCGGTCAAGATTCGGGCCGTGGAGGATGGCAATTTTTTTCATCGATAGAGTGGGTTACGAAACGGGCGAATTGGCCAAAGGGGAAGATTCTTTTCACGCACCAGCAGCTGGCTGATTTTAGAGCGGGTTGTTGGTTTCAATAAATTCCCAAGGCAGGCGAAATTTTTTGGCTAGCTCGGCCGCCAAGGCTTTCACCCCATGCATCTCGGTCGCGTAATGGCCGCAGCAAATTAAATTGAGATGATTTTCCTGGGCGTAGTTGAACCATTCCTCGCGCAATTCCCCGGTGATGAGGGTGTCAACGCCGGCAGCAATTAACTGAGGGACCGCACTATTGCCGCTACCCGAGCAGAAGCCCACCTGCTTCGGCACCGCGGGACCGCAATCGATCGTGACAACGCGTGGATAGAGTTCTTCCAGCCGCGCACAAAGTTGGGCGCGTTTGAGTTTATTGGCCGCAATCCAGCCGATGGGCTCGCCCTCTTGGAAGAGAAAGGGCCGACGGGCTTTTAAGCCCAGCTGCCGCGCGAGCAGGACGTTATTGCCAATCTCTTCATGCGCATCGAGGGGAAGGTGACTCGAGTAGACGGCGCAGTTGCCGCGGATGAGCGCGGCATAGCGTTCATAAATAGGTCCCGTCACGGGCTGCACCCCGCCCCAAAATATGCCGTGATGCACGATCAAGAAATCAACACCGCTCTCAACCGCTTGCTCGAAGGGAATGCGGCCGGCATCAACCGCCGCCCCGATTTTAGTTACGCGGCCATCGTTGGCGACTTGCAGGCCATTGTGCGAACCGGGGAAATCTTTAAAAGCCGAACGCCGAGTGCGTTTATCACAATAATCGACGAGTTGTTTGAGCGAAGCCATGGCTCAGCTTGGGGGGCGAGCAGGCCGCGTGCAAGCCGACGGTGCAGGCGGCCTGTTTAAATTCCGAACCTTCGCGCCACTTCGTGTCCTTCGCGGTTTAAAAGCTGTCTTGGCCGAACTTAAACCTTAAAACTAAGCATCGCTGTTCCCCCTTGCTAGTGGCGTGATGATTCCCACCGTTAATGCCATGGCCGCTAGTAAAAAAAGTCCGATCGATCTTATTGCCCAAGCCACCCAAGCTTTTCCGCATCGGCCGAGCTGGGATGAGTATTTTATGGCGACGGCGAACCTGATTGCTTCGCGCTCAAATTGCGAACGCCTCAACGTGGGGTGCGTCATCGTCACGGGTGGCGAGCGCAAGAATCGTATCGTGGCAGCGGGTTATAATGGCTATCTGCCGGGGACCCCGCACACGGCTCGCGTGCGCGATGGCCATGAACAGGCGACGGTTCATGCCGAGCAAAATGCGGTGGCGGATGCGGCGCGCCGCGGCTCATCTGTCGAAGGCTGCGTAGCCTATGTGACGCATTACCCCTGTATTAATTGCGCGAAAATCCTCGCGGCCGCGGGCATCTCGGCGATTCGCTTTCATGAGGATTATCACAATGATCCTTTGGTCGCACCGATCTTAAAAGATGCCGGCGTTAAGATTAAAAAACTGTGAGGCCGCGCAGCGCCGACGCAGGATGCGTTGGTGAAAAAAACCCGTCAAATTTTTAGTCCCTCTCAATCATCGTCATGAAAGAACGTCGCCTCGGACGAAAGCCCCCGTGTCTCGCCGGCCAATTGTTGTTGGCGGCACCAGCGCTGCGTGACCCAAATTTTAAGCGCAGTGTAATTCTGCTTTCAGCGCATAGCCCCGAGGGTGCCATGGGGGTAGTGCTCAATCGACCGCTTAAGCGTCAATTGGCGGAATTGAATGAGACTTTCGCTCGCGGGCCGCTCGCGGGCGTGCCCCTGTATTGCGGTGGTCCGGTCGAACCGGAGCAATTGATCATTGTTTCGTGGCAGTGGCTCAAAGAGGAAAATGCCTTCCAGCTGCATTTCGGGATCGACCCAGAAAAGGCGGGGGAACTGATCGGCACTCCGGGTCTGACCCTGCGCGCATTTTTGGGCTATGCCGGTTGGACCCAAGGGCAGTTAGAAAATGAAATGAAGCAAGATACCTGGCTCGCTACTGGGGTGGAAGGTCGGCAACTAGATGATGCGGATGGGATTACGCTTTGGCGAAATTTACTGTGTGAACACGACCCCGAGCTTCGATTCCTCGCCAATGAGCCGGATGATCCATCGGTAAATTAGCGACGGCCAAGCTTGTGCATCAGCCTTGGACCGCCGTGACTTGGGTTAGCGCATCGCGAAATCTTTTGTTTTGACAGGGGGTGCGGCGGTCATCTTCTTTCCTATCTTTTATGAAAGTCGTCTCCTCCATCAAATCCGCCAAAGTACGTCACCCGGCTTGCCAGGTGGTCCGTCGCAAAGGGCGCATCTACGTCATCAATAAAGTCGAGCCGCGCTACAAGGCGCGCCAAGGCTGACCTAAACCCACTTTTACCGTGAAGACCGAAGGCCATCCAGCTCTCAACAACGTCTGTTTCCTTGATATCGGAACGGGCAAGAAATTTCTCACTAAATCCACGATGAAATCCGCTCGTTCCGAGAAGATCGACGGGCTCGATTATTTCGTGATCGTACGTGACGTTACCATGGACTCGCATCCTGCCTTTACCGGTGAGAAGCGCATGGTCGACACGGCCGGCCGCGTCGAGAAGTTCACCAACAAGTTCAAGCGCGCGACGAAGGTCAAATAAGACCTCGCCCCTTGAGCGACCCGAAGCCCTCCCATCGCGGAGGGTTTTTTTATGCCCGCTTCCGGAGGGGGTTCGGGAGGCATAAAAAGCACCGCAAGCGCACTCGGGCAAAATTAGAAATGTAGAAAACCTGGTGCTGGTTTTAAGATTCGAGGGGTAGGTTTTAGGTTCGGCCCAGAAGCTTTTAAACCGCGAAGGGCGCGAAGTGACGCGAAGGGTCGGAGCTTAAACATACTTCCCGCACTCGCGCGCTTGGAGGCGTGACCGTCTTTTTCGATTAAAAAGTACTTTCCACGGGCCGGTTCCATGTGTTCCGTAGCTCTTGTGGTTACGCCGCCGAAACTTGTTATTTTTGACTGCGATTCAACGCTCAGCGCGATTGAGGGTATTGATGAATTGGCGCGGTTGCGGGGGCCGGCGCTGTTTGCGCAAGTTGAGGCCCAGACCACTGCAGCGATGGAAGGTAAAATTCCGGTCGAGGAAGTCTTTGGTCGGCGGCTCGCCTTGATTCGTCCCCATCGCACTGAAGTGCAGCAAGTCGGACAGCTCTATATTGAGCACATCGAACCGACCGCGCGGGCGACTATCGCCGCACTCAAAGCAGCTGGCTGGACGCCCCTCATTCTGAGTGGGGGATTTACGCCGGTCATCGCGCCGCTGGCGGCTTACCTCGGAATTACCCAGATCGAGGCGGTCGATTTATACTTTGGGTCCGACGGCAGCTACGTCGGCTTCGATGAAAAATTTCCTTCTACGCGCTCTGGGGGCAAGCCCATCCGCATTGCGGCGCTGCGCCAGGCGCTGCAACCCAGTCGGCTTGTGATGGTGGGAGATGGCGTCAGCGATCTTGAGACTAAGCCGGTCGTGGATCTCTTCGTTGGCTTTGGCCGCTACACGGTGCGCGAGCGCGTGCGCGCGGAGGCCCATGCATTTATCAAAAGCTTAGCGGAATTGCCCGCACTACTCGCATGAGCGCCCTGACTCGTTTATTTTTATGGCTTGTTCTGATGGCGAGCAGTGGCGCGGTCGCGTTAGCGGCGACGGCATCGGCAGCCACCTTCCCTCGTGAATTATCGACCTACGCGCAGTCGCCGGCCGCGGGCTTATGGTCAGTGCTGCAAGCGCGTGTGGCGGCAGAACCTTTTAATTTAGCCGCAACCGCTATCTTTATCTGTGCGGTGCTGCATACTTTTTTAGCGCCCAAAATTAGCCAGTGGGGACGCCTCGTCGAAGAGCGCCATCGCGCTCGACTCCAACAGCAGCGTCCGACAACCGATCGGGACGACAATGGCCAGCCGGATGAAGTGAGTTTCGGTGGCCAGATTCTGCATTTTTTTGGCGAGGTTGAGGCGGTTTTCGGTATCTGGGCGGT
>NEUY01000003.1 GCA_002304425.1 Opitutia bacterium Tous-C10FEB | reverse complement strand
TGAATGCGCACCCAGACATTCGCTCGACGATTAATGGAGTCGAGGTGAGGTGAGGTAAACGCAGCAGGGCAATGTTCGCGAAACCAGTCAGGGAGGAGAGCTTCGGCCTCAAATTGGAAGGGAGCCGGGGACGGCAAATTCGCGGTCGCGCTTATGAGGCGAGTGAGCATGGCGGCTTTTTCCGCCAGGGCATCGGGCACGATGGGCCAGTCGCTACAGTGGGCGGCGCGGTAGGCAGAGGTCGGCTTGAGCTCGGGGGCGAGCCAAGCAGTGATTTTGGCGGCCATGTCGGGCGACTGGTCGAGCCAAGGTTCGATCCAGGGGAGGAAGCGCAGCGCGGTATAGACGAGTTCGCGGTAGAGTTTGCGATCACGGGAGCCGATGGCGCGATTGCGGCTAAAAATTTCTTTAATGCGCCGCGGAAGGGAGCTGTCGCGGCGCAGGTGCGGACGAAGATCACTCAAGAAGTTGAGGAATAAACGCTGCTGATTGGCCGCGATGTTGGGGTTCATGAAAAATTAAAAGTCCGCGAAATAATTAACCTAAATGAGGCACGCCCAAGTGCGGCCAGAAGCGGAGAGAGCGTGGTTAAAATTTCAGCAGCTCGACCTCGATATTGAGGGCAAAGGCGCTTTCGCGGCGGGGGCCATCGAACCAAGCGATTTCGTATTTGATGGCCCAAGTTTGACCGAGGCGTTGCCAGACGCCGTAGCTTTGTTCATTAAACCGTGCGTTCCGGGTATCGTAGCGCCAGAGACCCGTGACGTCGAAGGTTTCATTGAGTCGTTGCCGATACTCGAGATAGTATTCGTGATACTGGTCGCGCAGATAGTGGGTGGCGAAGCGGAGCGTCCACCATTCCTGATCAATCAGCTCGATCGCTGTATTTAATTCCTGTTGGCTGGAGGTGTGAAGATTGGTGCGTTGAAAAACTTCCCACTTAAGCCAAGGGGCGGGGGTGAGGGCGAACTCAGTATAAAAATCGGCGAGCCGTTGACGTCCAGCGACGTGGTCAAAGCGGTAGTCGGTGGCAAAATTGAGTGAAGCTAAATTGCGCGAGCCGTAGCTGGGATCGCGCGTCTGCAACGTATGGGCAAACTCCAGCCGCAGGGTATCGAGGGCGGTGAGGTCATCGCTGGAGCGGGAATCTCCGATGGAAAGCGGCTGCAGGTAAGTCGAGAAAGTGCGGCGGTCGATGGGCGGAATGTAAGCGCGTCCCCGGGCGGCGGCTGGTGCGTAGCGATAGGCGAATTTAGGCTCGATCAGGTGGCGTAAGCCATCGATCTCCCAGACGGGATTTTTATAGTCGAAGGTACCGCTCGAGCGCAGGCGGGCATCGAACCCAACTTCGCCGAGTGACCGCGTGTAATTTTGTTTGGCGCCGAGGGCATTCGTGTAGTGAGTGACGCGTCCCCCGGCGACGGGGGTGAACGTGAACCAAGGCGCGAGGTTGAGGGGACGCTCGAGTCCGTAGTAAGCATCGATTCGGTCCGTGCGCAAAGCAGGCTGGGTGCCCCACGCATCGGCTTGGAGCACTGCGGCGCTGGCGTTGAAGCGTTGGAAGAAGCCGAGAGCGAGCGGGCTCGGAAGTAAGTCAAAGCGGACTTCGGGTAGGCGTTCGGCAACGCGGTGGTAGCGGTTGGGGTGCACGCGGGCGAAGGCGCTCAGACTGTAATTGCCCTGGGTATAGAGGCCTTCGAGAAAGGAATCCGGCTCGGGGAGGCGAGCGAACTCCTTGTGATTGAAATCGCGCAAAATTTCCGAATCGCTCCAATAATTAAACTGACCATGCAGCGTGAAATTTTCGCCGATCTGCTGGTGATGCTCCCAAGCGAGATAGGCGCGTTGGCGTGGAACGGCCTGACCGAGAACATCAGTTTGGCGACGATTGCTCAGGTCGTAAATATAGCCGGAGCGAAACGAACCATCGAGGGACTGCCCGGAAGCGCTTTGGTGGTAGCTGCCCGAGGGACCCACCATGAGGCCGCGAGCGGTATAGAGCCCGACGTCAGCGCCTAATTTTACGCCCGGGCCCACGGGCACATGCAGGCCCAGTTCAGCAAAGGCCCCGAGCTTGCCGCGATAGCCGACGCGTTCGCTGAGATAAGAAATAAATGGAGCATCGAGCGCCTGCTCAAAGCGCGGGAGGGAGATAAAATGCCGGCCGAGCACGCCCAGGCTCAGGCCCTCCGCGCGAACAATCTTGCCCTTGGTGTAAGTGAGGTGGCGGGCATGGATGGCAGGTGTATAGCGCGCATTTTCACGGAAGAAGATGGTGGCATTGGTAAATGTTAGTTCATCGATGGTGCCGTCGACGGTATCGCCGGAGAGGTAAACGGGAAATTCTCCGAGGCGGAGGTTGCGCACATGAATTTCTTGAGTGGCAAGATTGTAAGTACCCTCATCAGCGACCAAGCGGCGGGCCGCGTAAGTCAGGTTGAAGTGGCCAGTGGCAATGGCGAGATGGGTCAGGTCGTTATAACGAATCGTATCGGCCGTTAGCAGCACTGTGCCATAGGTTAACCGCGCGTTACCCGTGACGGTGGTTTCTTTGGTCGCATAGTTTGTCTCCACTTTCAGTCCATCGACGGTCGCGGCTTGATTCTGACTGAAGCCTGACCCCACGAGGACCCCTAGGGCGGCGGTAACCGCGGCCAGCGGGCGGAAAGTACGAACAAATAGCATAGGTCTGAAGTGGCGGGCGAAAAGGTTGGGCGCAAATAGATTTAGAAATGCAAAAATCCTGACTGCGACCGACGGCCGGAGTTCCGCGCCTAGGATGTTCGGGTCACGTTTCGGCTAGACGCCGCATCGGGGTCGGTCACTGTAATTTTTTCGTCCGTGATCATACCGCTTAATGAGCTCAACGCCTTTTTGGGCAATCATCAGGCCAACCCGCATGGCTGGCTGGGGATGCATCCGTTGACGCAAGGCCCTACGACGGGGGTGGTAGTCCGCGCTTTCATGAAGGCCGCCGTGAAATGTGCGGTCATTGATCTCGAGGCGGCGCAAGCGTCACCTTATCCGATGGAGCAGCTCGCGCCGGAAGGCTTTTTCGAAGTTTTCCTTCCGGGGAAAGCCATCTTTCGCTACCAACTGCGCTACGAAACTTCGTGGGGGGATATGCACCAGATCCATCATGCGTATGCTTTTCTCCCGACGTTATCGGCGCAGGATTTATATTTATTTAATGAAGGGAATGAGCACCGCATTTATGAAAAATTAGGCGCGCATATCCGCACGATGGGCGAAGTGCCGGGGGTGGCCTTTGCGGTTTGGGCTCCGGCGGCCTCGCGAGTATCGCTGGTCGGTAACTTTAATAATTGGGACCCGCGCTACCACCCGATGCGTCCGCTCGGTGGTTCGGGGGTCTGGGAATTATTTGTACCCGATGTACGGGCGGGCGAGCTCTACAAATTTGCGATCTGGGATCGGGCGGGGCACCGGCAGTTGAAGACTGATCCCTATGGCACTGCTTTTGAGGCACCGCCAAATAATGCCGCCATTATTTGTGATACGACAAATTATCAATGGGGTGATCGCGCGTGGATGGCGCAACGCACGGCGCTGGCGGGGCAGGTGGATCGCCCCATTTCAATTTACGAAGTCCATCTCGGTTCATGGCGGCGCAATTTGGCGGAAGCGAATCGGCCGTACAGTTATCGCGAGTTAGCGCCGTTGCTCGCTGATTATGTCGCGGCGATGGGGTTTACCCACATTGAGGTTTTACCCGTCAGCGAATTTCCTTTCACCGGTTCGTGGGGTTACCAAGTCACGGGTTATTTTGCGCCGACCCACCGCGGAGGCTCCCCGGAAGATTTCCAATTTTTCTGCGATTATCTGCACCAACGAGGCATCGGAATTATCCTCGACTGGGTGCCGGCCCATTTCCCTCGGGATAGTTTTGCCCTCGCGCAATTCGATGGCACCCACCTCTACGAGCACGCCGATCCGCGCTTAGGCGCCCACATGGACTGGGGCACGTTGATCTTTAATTATGGTCGTCATGAGGTGCGCAGTTTCTTGATCGCGAGCGCGCTGGCTTGGCTGGAGCGCTACCACATCGATGGCCTGCGGGTGGATGCGGTCGCCTCGATGCTTTATCTCGATTATTCCCGAGCCGAGGGAGAATGGATTCCCAACGAATTTGGCGGTCGTGAGAACTTGGCGGCCATCGGCTTTTTGCGGCAGGTCAATGATCTCGTCCACCGCTATTATCCCGGAGTGCTAATGTTTGCAGAAGAATCAACCTCGTTTCCGAAAGTCACTCGGCCGACCGCGGAGGGCGGTCTCGGGTTCGACTACAAATGGAACATGGGCATGATGCATGATACGCTGGCGTATTTTCAGAAAGATCCCATCCACCGAAAATGGTCCCACGATAAATTGACCTTTGGGATGCTCTATCAGTATTCCGAGAATTTTGTTTCCGTCTATTCGCACGATGAGGTCGTGCATCAAAAAGGTTCGCTCTGGACTAAAATGGCGGCGGACAATTGGACGGATAAGGCCGCGAATTTACGGACGTTCTACGGCTATGTTTGGCTTTATCCGGGGAAGAAATTACTCTTCATGGGCGGCGAATTTGGCCAACTGGCGGAATGGAATCATGATGCCAGCCTAGATTGGGGCTTATTGCAGGAACCCTTGCATGAAGGGCTCCGGCTGTTGGTGCGTGACCTGAATAAACTTTATACAAGTGACCCGGTGCTCAGTGCCCGGGATTTTTCGGCCGCAGCTTTTCGCTGGGTTAATTGTGCTGACGGTGATCACAGCAGCCTCAGTTTTTTGCGTCTCGATGAAGCGCAGAAGTCGGCGTATCTCGTTGTGGTAAATTTCACGCCATTAACGCGCAACCGTTATCAGGTTGGCGTGCCCTATGCCGGCTATTGGCGCGAGGTGTTGAATACCAATTCAACTTATTATGGCGGCAGCGGCTTCGGGAATCATGGCGGCAAGCAAACTTCGGCGGCGCTGGCGGATGGGTATGAGCATGCGCTGCAGCTAACTTTGCCCGGGCTGTCGACGTTGGTCTTTAAATGGTCCGCGAAGGGGTAACATCCAATCGTGGGAAAATCCCCCCCCCCACGGTAGCACCTCGGGGGGCGCTGGCCCCTCGTCGTGATTGTCAAGCCGCCGTGGCAGAACGGCGAAGAAGGTATGGGGGTAATCGGAGCGTAATAAATTTTGCATCAAGCCGCCCCGGGTTTTTTCTAGTCTCTGCTGAACCTCGGTGTTGAATTGCTGAACGTCGTAATAATAAAGCCCGACGAACGCCAAAGAAAGCGTTACGCCGCAAATCAGCATAATGAACAAGGTTAACTGCCAGCGAATAAGAATGCGTCTCACGTGAAGGATGGCGGTTATTTGCTAAAGCAATCCTTTAGCAATAGATAGGCACGTGATCATCACCGTTTCGTCCCAGTGGGCGGCGGGGTCCGGTGATAAGCATCATAAATGACATGCACATTCTCTTCATTGCCAAAAAACAAAATTCGTCCGGAAAAATGAGACGTGCGCGTGGTGGGCAGACTGGGTTGGTCCGCGGTGGCTAGGGCAAAATCCATGGTGACGGTAAGCTCGTTCATTTTGACGCCGAGCACGGGGCTATACGGGGCGAGCAATTCGAGGGTAACTCTTTCTATCTGGGAGTGCTGCTTGTTTACCGTCAGCTGGAGTTGTAAGTGCCCCAGCATCTTATCGGTAGCAGTGGCGGCGACGCGGAAGCGGCCGGTGAAAACAGCGCGCGCCGCATTTTCGCGCAGGAGTTCGAGACTCGCGGGCTCAATGTCGCTGGGGGAAAAAACAGGTTGGGTCAGGCTTGAGGCCTGAGCGGCTTTATACGGAACGTACTGGGCTAATTCTTTGGCGGTGGGTATTTGGCCGTTATTCTGGATGAGAGTCCATTGTTCTGCCGCTGGCTTGGCTGGGTCATAACGCTCGGTGATCGTAGTCTTGTTTTGGGTCGTAATCTGCGTGTAGGCCCAACCGGAAGGCACCGCCGGATTGAAAGTAGCCAGCGCGGTGCGCAGATAATCGGGCTGCGGGGCGGCTTGTCCGAGCGTGAGGGCAAGCCCAGCGAGTAACGCCAGCTTGACGAGTCGGTAAGACGCCGCTCCACGGTCGAAGATGCGAGGAGCAGGGATCGAGCTAAGGTGAGATGAAGTGAGCATCATCGCAGAGGGTTAGTCGCATGGTCGGGCACTTCAATGAGGATAACGCACGGCATGGTGAGAGATAAATCGGCTAGAACTGCAAAAAAATGAGGTCTGATTCTGGCAAAACTGGGCCGCAGGCATGCGGTGAAAGACGCGCAGAATTGCGCTAACGGGGCGACTTGACGCTTTAATCGAAACTTCCAAGCCATGCTGGCCTAGCGCTGTGGCCGGCGCGCTCGCTGATTTTTAAGCCGCGGGCGGCACCGCGTCGGTCGACGCGGTCGTCGGTGGTTGCCCAAAATAAGGGGTAACCGCGACGACGCGATCCGCTTGCCGTGTCCAACGATAGATCAGCGGTCCGTCAGCTCGTTTCAGTGCTTTAAAAATCTGGGGTGCTTCGCGTTTTTGCAGCATCAGGTCAGCCACGCCGTCAGGCGCGCAGGCAAACATCTTGACGTAGCCTTTGTAGTGGCGCGGTTCGCCTAATAGGCGGGCTACTTGACTAGCTTCTGTCGGCCGGGCTGATTGTTCAGCGGGCGATTGCTCAAGCGGGGGTGTCGTCGAAAGAGCGGCACGGGCGTCCAGCACGAGAAAACTGTAAGGCAATGAGCGCAAGTCGATGCCGGCTCGCTGACCAAAACGGACCCATCCAGAATCAGCTTGGACTCCGTGGGGTGGCGTCGCGAAAAAATGGCACCAATGTCGCTCGTTGCCAGCGGCGAAAATTCCGCAGGCGCCTTGGTGAGGGCAAGGGGCAATGGCCCGGAAGCGCGGTTTTAGCTTCTCGCGCCAGGTACCGAGCAGGCGACTGACTTCATGGGTGCCGGGTTCCACCCAAAGCACCGTTTGAGCCCGCGTCAGTAGTTCGGCCAGTTCGGCCCGCGCGATTTCGTTGAGCTCATTGAGGACGTGGCTGATGACCAGCACATCGATCGGCTCAGTGCCACGGAGGAAGCGAGTACTCGCGCGGTCCACGAGTAAATGAGGGTACGCGGCTCGTCCGCGATGTTCGGCAAAATCAAGCGCAAGATTAGAATGGTCGTGCAGGAGCAAGCGGGGGTTGTCCGCCGGACCGATGAAATCCACCACGCGGCGGCCGGCGACGCCGCTGCCGCAGCCCCAATCGAGGACGGTCGCCGCGCGCGGTGGGGTCCAGCCGTGGAGTTTTAGTTCACTTAAAACGGCATCCCATTTCCAACCGATCCGTTCGCCGAAAGTAAAATCGTAACACTCGAGGTCGGTGATCGTGTGCCAGTAAGGACCCTCGGCCGCGTAGCCGGAGAGAAATTTCTCCCGCAAATTATCCAGTACTTCCCAGTCGAGTGATGCCCAATCCATGTGCAGCGTATGAAATTATTTGGCGCAGGAATGGCGGTCTGCTCACTGGCTAAGTGCAAAGCCAAGCTGGCGCGCTAAGGCTTGGGCGGTGATGCCGTAAAAAGCGGCGAAGGCCCGCACCGACTCAGCCGCTTCGGCGGTCCGCGCTGGGCGCGCGTGCTTGATTGCGGCAACCATGATATTTTTGGCCGTGTGGTCGGTGGAGATAAATTCAAAGACTTTAGTATCGTAGCCGGCCCATTCGAGGAGCAAGGCGCGCAGAGCATCGGTCGCAAATTCTGCTTGGCGCTCTTGGAAAATTCCGTGCCGCAGGGCCGGCGCGAGCACGGGGGCCGGTGTCAGTTGGCTGCGCAATTCTTTTTGGCAACACGGGGCCACGACCAGCAAAGCCGCCTCGGCTTGCACCCCTTTGGCCAGCGCGTCGTCGGTGGCCGTATCGCAGGCATGCAGTGCGATCAGGACGTCGAGAGCTGGATAGATCGCCGACTGGATAGTTCCGGCGGTGAAATCGAGGGTCGGGCGGCCCGTGGCAGCGGCTATCTCGTTGCATGCCCGAACCAGCTCGGGCCGAAGTTCTATGCCATGAACATGAGCGGGACGGTTTGCGACGAGATGGAAATAATCGTGGGTGGCGAATGTCAGATACCCTTTACCGCAGCCCATGTCGGCGATTTCAATCGGCCTCTCCGTGGGTAGATTTGCTTCAACGACGAGATGGCTGAGGATTTCTACAAATTTGTGAATCTGACGGTGTTTGTCCGCCATGCCTTCGCGGACAACAGACTGAGCGGTGGTGACGCCCAGTGCCTGTAGCCAGGCTTGGCTCTGGTCGGGCAGGAGTCTTTTTTTGGCCCGATCATGCGTTTCACGCGGGGCTCCCGTGGCGGGGGGGCCATAGGTGAGTCGTGGCTCGGCTTTTTTGTTATACTCTAGCTGTACGAGGCGCGTCGTGGTGAAGAGATGTGCGCTATGGAAATCTGTGCCGATTAACGGGGCCAGTAATTCTAAGGCTGCTTCGAGCGAATAATTTTTGGTGATATCCTGACGTTCGTGACGCCAGACAAACGAGATCTGGGCCGCGCCGCGCAGGGTGATGGGGCGAACGAGCAGATTGCGCAGGGTGGCGTCGGGGCCACGGGCTTTCCCCAAGGTTAATTTAACTAAATTACCCTCGCGCGTGGCGGTGACGAGTTGCGCTAGAAAATCTTCGCGCGGGGAAAGGGGAGCCGTCATGATCCCATCAGCATAGAGAAAATTCGCCGATGGCGAGCTACTATGCGGTAGCCTAATTCCAT
Source organism: Opitutia bacterium Tous-C10FEB (assembly GCA_002304425.1). Lineage (GTDB taxonomy): Bacteria > Verrucomicrobiota > Verrucomicrobiia > Opitutales > Opitutaceae > Lacunisphaera. Next base: position 32,612 of record NEUY01000003.1, on the reverse strand, counting down.
GAGTAAGGCGGCGCCCGGTACCGATTCATAAATGGGGAGAAGGAAGCCGCGCCGACTCCGACCGTGCGCGATGGCGCGCAGCGCCGCGTTAGCCCCGGAATAGACCGAGCCATCGAGTTCGATCAGTTGCAGGGCTTCGTCGTAGGCCGCTGAGGGGATTTCAGGGAATTGGGCGCGGGCCTCCTGGGAAGGCACCACCGCGAGCCGCACCGCATAGGCCGTCTGCCAGCGCCGAGCCCATTGCTGGCAGAACTGGCAGTCGCCATCAAAGAGCAGGAGTGGGCGCTCGGTTGGTGGCATTGCGACGCGAAGACGAACAATCGGCATACGATTAAGTTGTCGCGCGAGCCTCGGCATCGCAAGAGGGATTGAGCGGTGCTCCGATCCGGCTAGGATTTACCACCTAAGCCGGTCAGGGGGAAATGCGCGAACGGGGGGCTCACTATTGCCGGCGCTCTAGGGCAACTCTTTGAGTGAGGCGCGAGCCGGGGCGAATTGCGGGTCGAGCTTGAGCGCGGCTTCGTAGGCTTGGCGGGCGTTGGCGTGCTCGCCTTGCTGGGCGAGAATAAAGCCGATGCGCCAATGCACGGCGGCATGGGGCGGGGCATTTTCAGTGGGCTTGAGTTCAAGACATTGGCGGAGCGATTTTAGCCCGCGCTCAGGTTGTTCCCCCGTAATCGCGGCTAAGCGACCGACCTGGAAAAGCGCCGTGTAGTCGGTGGGATTGGCCCGCAGCGCTTCTTCGTATTCTTGAAAAGCGAGGGCGTATTTTTTGTCGGCCAGATACACCGCGGCCATGGCTAGTCTTCCAGCCACGGGGTCTTTTTGCTTAATCGTCACGGCTTGCTGCAAGGCTAGATTTTTGCCGCCGCCGACCATACTCGGAGCGAGGAGATAATAATTCAGCAAGGCCGAGCGAGCCTCGATATTTTCGGGATTAAGGGCGACGGCTTTTTCGTACGCCGCTAAACATTTTTTGGCCCAACCCATCTGGGCAAACAATCCTGCCTTCCGCGCGGAGAGACCATAAGCATCTCCCAGGCGATGGTGGATCCGGCTATCGCGCGGCGAAAGCGCGGCGGCTTTTTCTAAATAGACGACGGCCGGGGCGGCGTCGTTGCGCTGTAAGGCGAGTCGACCCAGATAGAATTGAATGTCACCGTGCGCGGGGTTCGCCACGGCGAGCGCCTCAAATGCACGCTGCGCTTCGATTGGCTTGCGTTGCGCGTAGAGATCGATGGCGGCGGTGTAGGCCGCTTGATCGAGGGCGAAACTCATCGCCGGTAGGAGCCAGCAGCTGATTAAACGGCAGACTTTAAGCATGGAAATTAACTCCTGACGCAACGGCAGGGCGCGCTCCGTTGATCATTACTCGTAGCGCAACGCTTCGATCGGATCAAGTTGGGCTGCTTTGCGGGCGGGATAAAAGCCAAAGAAAACGCCAATCGCGGCGCTGAAAGCCACCGCGCCAAAGATAGCTGAAGTTGAGATCAACACTGGCCAACCATTAAGTCGGGAAATCAACTGGGACGATCCTACACCGAGGAGAATTCCTAAGGTGCCTCCCATGACACTGAGAATAATCGCTTCGACTAAAAATTGCGTTAAGACGTCGCGACCGTGCGCGCCGACGGCTAAGCGAATCCCAATCTCACGCGTGCGCTCGGTGACGGAAACAAGCATGATATTCATGATGCCAATCCCGCCCACGATCAGCGACACACCGGCAATGGCGCCGAGCAGCACCGTCATAGTTTTGGTGGTCGCGGTCGCCGCCTCGGCCAATTCCTGCTGGTTACGCACGGTGAAATCCGGATCACGGCCGTTGCGCCGTTGTTGTAATAAATCGGTGACGTCTTGTTGGATGCGCGTCATTTGATCCGGTGATTCAGCTTGGATGATAATTGAATTTAAATTGGGGCGCCGAGCGATGCGTTTGATATGGCTGGTGTAAGGAATGATGACGACGTCATCTTGATCAGAGCCGAAATAATTAAAACCTTTGGCCTTCAGTACTCCAATAATTTTGAACGGCAAATTACGAATTCGGAGTGAGCGGCCCACGGGATCGCCGTCGGGAAATAATTTAGCGACGACGGTCTGTCCGATCACGCAAACTTTAGCCGCGCTGTTGACATCCCCCTCGGTAAACATTTCGCCCTCGGCAATCGTCCATAGGCGAATATCGAGATAAGTGACATCCTCGCCATTGACTGAGCTATTCCAGTTCAGGCCATTGGCTAAGACTTGCTGGCGGTCGCGCATTTCTGGGCTAACCGCGACAATGCCAGAAATTTCGCGACGAATAGTGAGGGCCTCGTCGACCGTGAGCGAACTCGCCGAGCCCCAACCACCGTACATGCCGCCGGTTTTCGCGCTGCCCGGAAAAACTGAAATAATATTCTGTCCGAGACTAGCGATCGACGCTTCGACCTGGGATTTCGCGCCGTTGCCAATGCTCACCATCGCGATGACAGCAGCGACCCCGATGATAATTCCAAGGGCGGTCAGGATCGAACGCATGGCGCTACGCCGGAGGGCCCGCAGGGCTACTTTAATGACATTAATAAAGCGCATCGGTAGAATCAGGCAATGAGTTTGGCGTCGGTCTCGGCGGTGACAATGCGCTGCATTTGTTCGGTGGCGACCAACCGATCGACGACGGGAGTATCGCTCACAAGCCGACCATCGCGCATGATGAGGTTCCGCTTACAATAGTGAGCGATATCAAGCTCATGCGTAACCATTACAACCGTGATGCCTTGCGCGTTAAGTTTTTGAAACACCCCCATGATTTCCACGGATGTTTTAGAATCAAGATTCCCCGTCGGTTCATCGGCGAGAAGGATTTGCGGCTCATTGATCAAGGCGCGAGCGATAGCGACGCGCTGTTGTTGTCCGCCGGAGAGCTGGCTGGGGAAATGATCGGCGCGATTTGATAACCCCACGATGTCGAGACTCTGGCGGGCCCGTTCGCGAATTTCCCGAGTCGAGAAATGGCGCCGACCATAAAGCATAGGCAGTTCGACATTTTCGAGGGCGGTGGTGCGCGAGAGTAAATTAAAGCCCTGGAAAATAAAGCCGAGTTTCTGATTACGTAGATCGGCTAGTTCGTTGCGGTCGAGGTTTGAAACATCCGTGCCCCCGAGCAAGTAGCGCCCGCGGGTGGGGCGATCGAGGCACCCCAATAAATTCATTAAAGTAGATTTACCTGAGCCGCTCGCGCCCATGATGGCCACAAATTCGCCACCCGTAATCGTCAGCGTTACGCCCTGCACAGCCAAGACCGGCACTTCCCCTGATTCGTAGGTCTTGTGAATGTCCTCGAGTTGAACGACGTGCGACATGGCGAATTTCGGGCGGGGCGCGCTAGGTTGAAAGCAACTGCGCCGATTAGAAGCGCCGACCGCCGCCGCTGAAAGGATTGCTGACGGGAGAGGTGGGGCCGCTCGGGCTGCTTGCGCTCAGCCCGGTGATGACGATATCACCGACGGCTAGGCCGCTCCCTACTTCAGAGAAAGTCCCGTCGGTGATCCCGACTTTAATCGCGACGGCCTCGGGGCTAGCCGATTTATCGCCACGGGGTAGGCGGTAAACGGTGCGTGTGGTGAAGACAGGTTGGCCGGGGACGGTTTCCGTGATGACGCCCCGTTCGATTAATAATTTTCGGATTTGCTCACGTTGTTCAGCGGAGGGTGGGCCATTGCGAAAATCGATACCCAGCTCGGTAATAATCTCGCGAGCTTTTTGGCGTTGTTCGGGGGTGGCATCTTCGCCCAAGAATCCGCTGCCGCCGCGCCGTGAGTTGCTGCCAGCACTAGCGCCACCTTCGCGGGAGCTCCGTTCGCGCCCGGCACCCGTAGCTTGACTCGGAGCGGCGGCGATCGGGCCGCTCGTGACTGGCGCCGGCGCACTGGCCGCAACCGTCGCATCAGCTAGACGTACCCGCAGAGCGGAGTTGGGTAAGCGCAAAGTGTTTTCGCGACTAGCGACAATGATGGAAACATTAGCCGTCATGCCGGGACGAAGTTTTAGATCCGCATTATCCACATTAATAATGGTCTCATACGTCACGACATTACTCGAAGTTTTGGGCGAGTTGCGGACTTGCACCACCTGGCCGGAGAAAGATCGATTTGGGAAGGCGTCTACCGTGAAATTAACTGACTGGCCCGCTTCCACGGCGCCGATATCAGCTTCCGCCACGGCGGCCGAGATCTGCATTTTGGCGAGATCGTTAGCGATGGTGAAGAGCACCGGAGCGTTGAGGCTGGCGGCTACCGTTTTGCCCTCTTCGGTTTGCTTGGCGATGACGATGCCATCGATGGGGGAGCTGATCGTGCAGCGTTCCAGATCGACGCGGGCGTTTTCCATCGCCGCTTTGCTCGTGAGCAATTGCGCTTCGGATTGTTGTAACTGGGCGAGGGCCTGATCGTAATCCTGTTGGGAGACCAGCTGTTTATCGCGCAATTCACGCGCTCGCTCGGTATTGAGTCGTTGGAGCCGATTGCCGGCTTCCGTGGAAGCGAGGTTAGCTTCGGCTTGGCGCAGCTTTTGTTTGTATGTCGAAGGGTCAATTTCTGCTAACTTCGCGCCTTTTTTAACGACGGAGTTGAAGTCGACGTAGATGGTTTTCACGAGACCCGAAATTTGGCTGCCGACGTCAATATTGAGTAACGGATCAAGTTGGCCCGTGGCCGTGACGAGTTGCCGCACGCTGCCCAGTGCAATGGTGGTCGTATTATAGTTCGGCGGCTGCGCCGAGGTGCGGGCCTGCTGGAAATAATAATAGCCGCCGCCTGCGCCGCCGAGGACGAGGATGAGCAGGAATATTTTCAAGGAAGAGTTAGAAGATGAGGCCATAGGGTGAAAGCGGAGCCAATAGTGAGCGGGGCGCAAATTAAAGTCGCAAGCTGGAAGAGACAAGACGCTCCCCGCGGGTGGGGGTTTCAGCGGGGGGTAATTTTATTTGCCTCAGCCAGCGCTGGCGAAATTGAAAGCTGCTGCCGCCAAATTTTACGAGCTGACCTTGAAATCCGCTGGCTTGAAGCAGTCGTAAAAATATCCGCCCTCAGGCATCTTTAACGGGCAACGTGCGGCAATGATAAATCGAGCCCTGTCGCTAAAAGTCTAAGAGCGCTGGATTGGCGCTCGGGTGCATCTGCCGGTGCATGCTCTTTTTGTTTTACGGCACCGGCTTCCCCCGTTTGCTTCGTCACGTGAGTACCTCTTCCTACGATTTAGTGATTCTGGCCGCAGGCATGGGCAGTCGCTTCGGTGGGCTTAAGCAAGTTCAGCCCATCGGTCCGGTCGGTGAGCTCATCATCGAGTATTCATTGTATGACGCCCAGCGGGCGGGCTTCAACCGTTTGGTGCTCGTCATTCGTCGAGGGATGGAAGCTGATTTTCGCGCGCAAATTGGCCGACGATTAGAAGCACGCATGGATGTGCAGTATGTTTTCCAGGAACTCGACACGCAGTTCCCGAGGAGTGCGGTCTTGCCGGAGCGCACCAAGCCATGGGGGACAGGTCATGCAGTTCTCGCCGCCCGCGAAGCCGTCCAGCGACCATTTGCGGTGATTAACGCTGACGATTTTTATGGAGCATCGGGCTATGCCGTATTAGCCCGCCATTTTGCTGCCCTCGCGACTCCCACGCAGCCGCATTACGCTTTGGTGGGGTATCCCCTCAAACAAACTCTTTCGGAATTTGGCGCCGTGAGCCGTGGTTTGTGTGCCACCGATGTGCAGGGACGGCTGCAGCGAATCACGGAAATTACCCAGATCACTCAAACCGGCACCGGCGCCCACTATCCCGGAGTCAACGGTCAGCCTGAGCCTCTGAGCGGCGAAGAAATTGTCTCGATGAATTTCTGGGGCTTTACCCCCGCAATCTTTCCTCAGCTGGAAAAGCTGTTTGGCGAGTTTATTGCCACGCAAGCCACCAACCCGAAGGCTGAATTTTATCTACCGACCGCGCTGAGTTCGCTCAATGAGAGCGGTGCAGCCCAGGTGGCTTTACTGACCAGTCGCGACGCGTGGTTTGGGCTCACCTATCGCGAAGATCTGGTCGCCGCCCAAAGTGCGGTCCGCGCACTAATTGCGCAGGGTCAGTATCCCGCGCCCTTGTGGGGGTAGGGTGATGGCCGCCGATCGTCCGCTCACGCACGGCGGATTAATTTAACTCCGCGAGGAGCTGACGAAGTTCCTGCGCGGGATCATCATGATTTTGCGTAACGGCTAAGTGGAGCGCTTGCTCCAACCAAGTCCGCGCGTCCACTTTTTGCTGCAGCGCCAAGAGGGTTTTCCCTAATAATATCCGCGGCATCATCCAGTCCGGTTTTTTATTTGCGCAGACGACAAGATGCTCGATGGCGGCGGCGGGTTGACCTTCGGCCAGCAAAGCTTGCGCGAGGCTGAAACGGAAAAGTTCGTTGTCGGGGAGGCGAGCAACTAAGGCGGCAAAATGTTCGGAGCGGGGCATGGCGCGGATGAGGGCAATGGGGTGGATGATCTGGGCGGCCGATTAATCTATAAATAAGACGACCGCGGTGGCGTTGTCGCGGCCACCGCGCTGATTGGCGCGTTCGATTAATTTAGTCGCCACTTCGTCCGGGGCAGTCGCTTGCTGCATCAGCTCCGCTATTTCTGCCGTTGAGATGAAATGGGTAATGCCATCGGTGGCGAGGAGGTAGCGGTCGTGGGGTAAGATCTTATGCACGAGGCACTCGCTGCGAAATGGGGGCGGCTGACCGACGCAGCGCGTGAGCGCCTGCGGATGGCCGGTGAGGAGCGGGCCTGATTCACCCCGAGCCAACTGCGCGCGGTTTTCCCCTTCCACGGTGTGGTCTTGGGTCAATTGTTCGAGTCGCGTGCTGCGCAGTCGGAGTGCGGCCGAGTCCCCCACATGATTGATATGCAATTTCACGCCGACGAGGTGCGCCCAGGTTAGGGTCGAGCCTAAGCCAGCTTGCGGACAGAGTACGCGGCCTAAGTTAAAAACTTGTTGGTTAATTTCTTGAAGAATCTCGCCGTAGTTAAGATTTTTCGGTGGCGGGTACGGGGCAATTAATTGAGTGAGGGCAGCCATGGCTTTCTGGCTAGCCTGTGCCCCAGCCGGAAGTCCGCCAATGCCATCGGCCACCGCGTAGAGTTGCCGGCCATCATCACACAGAAAGCTATCTTCATTTTCTGGGCGGACTCGGCCGATATGGGAAAAGGCAAAAGAGCGTAGATGCATGCAAAAGCGAAGCGGGGCGGCTAAGGAAAGGGGCGGAAGACATTATCCCGATTTTCTTTCGCCATGCGGGTATAATCAGCCATGGGCAGCGCCCCGAGGAATTCACGGCCATAGGCCTTGGCGAGAACGCGGGAGTCAAGAATCGTAATTAAACCTCGATCACGCTGATTGCGAATTAATCGACCGATGCCTTGGCGGAATTTGATTAAGGCATCGGGCAAAGTGAGATCATTAAATGGATTGCCGCCCTCGTCCCTGATGTGTTCGCACTTGGCTTCGGTGATGGGATGGGTCGGCGGATCGAACGGTAGTCGAGTGATGATCACTTGCGAGAGTGCTGTACCCGGTACATCCACGCCGGTCCAAAAACTATCGGTCCCGAAGAGTACCGCATTGCCGAGTGAACGCATTTGGTGGGTGAGTTCCGTGCGGGACAAATCGGCGCCTTGCATGAGGAAGGGGCGACCCGCGGCCCGCCATTCAGGTTCCAGCGCGAGGGCGATCGTGCGCATATCGGCGTAGCTCGTAAAGAGCACCAACGACCCACCGGTCACACGGTTTACACAAAAACGAATATAATCGGTGAGCGTATCTAAGGCCAGTTTAGCTTCCTTAGGCGAGGGCAGGGGGATGTCGGTCGCGACAAAAACTCGCATGTTACGCTCGAAATCGAAGGGCGACTTGACGGCGATTTTTTCTGCGTGATCGGCTCCCATGCGTTGCGCCAACGGCGTAATGCTCCCGCCCATTGCGAGCGTCGCGCTGGTGCAAAGCACGCTCGTGCCACAGCCAAAAAGATGGCGGCGCAATTCGGGGGCCACGTCGATCGGCGCGCTGCGCAAGGCCACGATCGTTTGCTTACGGCCACTCCGCTCAGCCCAGTAAACATGGCCCGGATTTCCAAGCGTGAGCCATTCTGTGAGGCCAGCTTGTAGCCCTTGGATGCGTTGTTGCTGCTCGAGCAGTTCATCGTGCTCGCGGCCGTCCTCTAATTTGTCCGCAAGTTTTCCGATCAGCCGGTGGAGTGCGCCCAACGGACCGTCCAACATCGGTTCGGCGGCGCCGGTTTCGCGGATGCGCACGATCGCGCGCGGGGTGAGCAATTTAGTGGTGATAAATTCAAAAAATAATTGGGCGGCATCGAGTGCGTCCAGCACAAGCTGTTGAGCGGCCGGACCACCCTGTTTCCGCAGCAGGCCGCGTTTGGTACGGGGATTGTAAAGATATTTGAGCGCGCGATCGACACTGTAGCTGCTCAGCGCCAGACCAAAATTATTGGTGGCTACTTCCGGAACGGTGTGAGCTTCATCGAGGACTAAAAAATCATCGGGGAAAATTACGCCCCGCGCGGTGGTATTGCCGGGCATTTTCGGCGGAGTGCCGGCGGAATTAATCAACGCAAAGAGGAGGGCGTGGTTAACAATCACCACTTGAGCGGTGCGGAGCCGAACGCGCGCGCGCTGGTAGTGGCATTTTTCGCTATCGCAGTGCTTGCGGGAGCAAGAGGCGGCATCGGCGTTGACGGCATCCCAGACCTCCGCCCGCGGGGGCGGTTTTAGTTCATGACGTAAACCGGTGGTGGTCGTCTTCGCCCACTCCGCAATGCGCTGTAATTCCGCGTAGTCGGCGTCGGCAAAAAGGGTGCTGCGATCAGCGAGAGCATGGCCAAGCCGCGTGGGGCAAAGATAATTCGACTTCCCCACCAACACGGCTGAACGAAAATCAGCGTAACGCGCAAGAGCGGGCGAAGTTTTAAAGACTCGGCGACAAATCGGTAGATCTTGTTGCTCAATTTGCTCCTGCAGAGAAATGGTGTGGGTTGAAACAATCAGCTGGCGGCCCTGATCGGTCGCGTGGATGAGCCCTGGAATGAGATAAGCGAGCGATTTACCCACCCCGGTGCCGGCCTCAAAAAGTAAGGGGACATCGTCAAGCATGGCCCCCGCCACGGCGCGCGCCATCTGGGCCTGTTCCGGTCGGTGATCGAGTTGCAGGGCCGAGCACAACTGACCGGTTGGGGCGAAAATCTCCTGAGCCAACTCGCGCACGCGGGTTGGCTTGGGGCCGGTCTCAACCGGCAATTCAGGGTCTTCGTTCAGCCCAATCATGGCGTCAGAGAGCGGGTTAATCCATGCGCCGCAAATCAAATTGCGGTCGCTGGTCGTTCTCGTAGGTTTCAGCTTATGTCCTCGCCCGCGCCGGCCGAAAAAAATTGGATGGATGAGCTCGTCCGCTTTTTGCAAGCGCAGCCGGCCGTGCGGGCTCTGCGAATAGACGCTCAGGCGCATAAGGTATCGATCGCCACTTTTGATCAAATCGATCTGGCGGATTTGGAGGCAAAGCTCGCCGCTACCATTGCGGGAGTCGAAGCCCAGCTGGCACATAAAGCGGCCTCGCCTACGCCGGGTGGTTTCTCGCTGAAACAGGACGGCGGGACGATTGTGCTCGGGCGGGACACTTGCGTCACCGCCGAAAAAATGTGGCTCTGGCGCGAGCTGGAATGGCCCGAAATTAAAGCCGATCCATCGCCCGCTGATCAAGCATGGCGCACGCTTGCGATCTTAGCGGCTATTTGTGGAGTCGCCGGGAGCGCTGGTTTTATCGTGCAGTATTGCTGGCCGGAATTGTCCGGGCTATCGCGCGCATTTTTCTTGGTCGGCTTGATCGCCGGCGGGTGGGACGCGGCGGGTGATACTTGGAAAAATCTCCAGCAACGAGAAATTGATATCCATTTTCTCATGCTCGCGGTCGCGCTCGGGGCGACGTTGATCGGCGCCTGGGGAGAAGCGGTGATGTTGTTATTTTTGTTTTCGGCTTCGGGCGCCATGGAAGAATATGCTCTCGATCGCACCCAACGTGAGGTGAGTGCGTTGCTTAAAACTTCGCCGAAGCAGGCGACGTTAATTGCCGCGGATGGGACGGAAAAAATCGTGGCTGCGGCGCAACTGCAGTTGCACGACCGGGTGCGCGTCCGGCCAGGCGAGGCCTTCGCCGCGGATGGACTGATTTTAAAGGGGCGCAGTGCCAGCGATGAATCGGCTCTGACGGGCGAAGCCAATCCGGTGGAAAAAAATACGGGTGACCAGGTATTTAGTGGCACCCTGAATCTCTGGGGCGCGGTCGAATATGAGGTGGTTCGCTTGCCCGCGGAGAGCACGCTGCAGCAAATTATCCGGTTAATTCAGACGGCGCAAAAACTGAAAGCCCCCAGTGAGCGCTTCACTGATAAATTTGGCACGGGTTATACTTATGCCGTAATCGGGGGTTCGACGCTCATGTTCTTAATCTGGTGGGGGTGGTTTGATTTACCGGCTTTTACCAATACGCCCGAGACGCGCTCCGCTTTTTACCGCGCCATGACGTTAATGGTCGTGGCCAGCCCGTGCGCGCTCGTCCTCTCCATTCCCTCCGCCATTCTCGCCGCCATTGCGTGGGGCGCTCGCCATGGGGTGCTTTTCCGCGGTGGGGCCGCGATTGAGAAATTGGCTGATATCGACGTCGTCGCCCTGGATAAAACCGGCACCTTGACCACGGGTGAATTGGCCGTGGTTGGTTACGAGAGTTTTCCCCCGGGACGGGAGACGGAAGTGATGGAATTGGCTTATGCCTTAGAGGCTAATTCGGAGCATCCGCTCGCTCGCGCCATTGTCCGCGATGCCAAAGCGCGCGGGGTCCGGGCGTTAGAACTACACGATTTTCAAAATATTATTGGGCAAGGGGTGCGCGGTAAATTTGGCGAGACGCAAGCCCTCCTCGGCCGCCGCGAATTACTCGATGCCGGTCCCCTAGCTGGTTGGGCCGAAAAATTACCCCCCGCCGCCGCCGAGCTATCCGAAGTTTGGGTGGTGGGAAAAGACCTGCTCGGCCGGGTGCTTTTGCGGGATCAGATTCGCGTTGAATCCAAGGTCGTGTTGGCCACGTTGAAAAAAATGGGAATCCATACGGTGATGCTCACCGGTGATCGTCGTCTGGCCGCGGAGTCAGTTGCCCATGAGCTCGGCGTGGGTGAGGTGCGGGCGGGACTTTCTCCCGAAAATAAAGTCGAAGCCGTCGAAGCGTTCCGGCAGCAGGGCCGTAAAGTGGCCATGGTGGGTGATGGAGTGAATGATGCCCCCAGTCTTGCGGCCGCTTATGTTTCGGTCGCCATGGGGGCGCGGGGGAGTGATGCGGCGCTGGAGCAGGCCGAAGTCATTTTAATGCACGATCGGATCGATAATTTTTTGGCCGCGCATCGACTCAGTCGCAGGGCGAAAGCGATCATTCGGCAGAACTTAACGATCTCACTCGGGGTGGTAATTATCATGGTGCTCGCGACCGCCTTCGGGACGGTTCCCCTGGCCGTAGGCGTAGCCGCCCACGAGGGCAGCACGCTCATTGTCTGTATTAATTCACTCCGCCTGCTCTTTGGCAAAAATGCTTAGCGGCGGTGGGCGAGGTTAGTCCTCAATCCAAATTAAATCGCCGACGCGGATTTCTGCAAACAAAGCGATGATCTCGAGGTTGCGCATTTCGATGCAGCCTCCGCTAAAGGGAGTGCCTAATTTTTCCTCATGATTAGTGCCGTGCATGTAAATATAGCGTTCGTACGAATCAACTTCACCGCCGGCATTCACGCCGGGTTCGCGACCGCGGAGCCAAAGAATGCGTGAGGTAATGAGATTCTTGGTGTGCTCCTCGCCGCTGAGTTCATTGAAGTGTTGGCCGAGATTGACGCGGCCTTTGAATACCGTGCCGGGCAGCGCCCCGGCGCCAATCCGCTCCGCGATTTCATGCAGACCCCGGGGCGTCCCTCGGGAATCTTTGCGGTTGGAAGGTGGGCGCAGGGAGGTAGAAATGATATAGGATTGGATTAACACCTCATCGCGGTAAAATCCAAGCAGTTGCTGCGCAATAGAAACTGTCATAACTCGCGCTGTCGGCTTGATTACCAAGGCCGCACACCTTTCTTTCATTCGTTGCAAAATATTATTCATCGTGAGCTCTAAATCTTATCGAGTCGGTATCGTCGGCGCCACCGGAGCGGTCGGTCAAGAATTGATTGCCTTGCTGCAAGCCCGTGCGCTGCCGCTCGCAGAGCTTCGGCCCTTGGCTTCCGCTCGTTCCGTGGGTCGCCACATTACATTTGGTCAAAAAAAAATCGCCGTGCAGGCAGCGACGCCCGCGGCTTTCGCTGATCTCGATTTTGCTTTTTTTGCCGCGGGCACCGCGGTTACGAAAATATTAGCCCCTGAGGCCGTAAGTCGGGGGTGTCTGGTAATTGATAAAAGCTCGGCCTATCGCATGGATCCGTCGGTTCCGCTCGTGGTGCCCGAAATCAATGCCGAAGCCCTACGGAGCCATCACGGAATTATCGCTAGTCCAAATTGCTCGACGGCCATCGCCCTGATGGGGCTCTATCCGCTGCATCAAGCCTTTGGTTTAAAGCGCGTGGTTTTTTCCACCTATCAATCGGTTTCTGGCACCGGGGCCGATGCCGTGGCGGAACTTGAAGCGCAGGTGCAGGCTTACACCGCGCAGCAACCGCTGCCTCGCACCGTCTATCCCTATCAGATTTTCCAGAATCTCATTCCGCAGATCGACTCATTCGGCGCCGATGGTTACACCGGCGAGGAAAGCAAGATGCGCGCGGAGAGCCGCAAAATACTCGGTTTACCGGATCTTAAAGTTTCGGCGACCTGCGTGCGTGTGCCGGTCGTGCGGGCTCATTCGGTCGCGATTAACGCTGAATTCACGCGCCCGGTTTCCGTGGCGGCCGCCCGCCAAGCCATCGCCGCTTTTGCCGGGGCCAAACTAATCGATGAACCCGCGAGCCAAGCATACCCTACACCGCTGGCTTTTAGCCGCCAGGAACAGTGTGGGGTGGGGCGGATTCGCGTGGATACCGCCCTCGACAACGGACTCGCCCTCTGGGTCAGCGGCGACAATCTCTGGAAAGGGGCCGCCCTTAACGCGATTCAGACCGTGGAAAAAATGATCGCATTAAGTTTGCCTCTGCGGGCTTGAATGGGGCGGTAGCGGGCGGGGCTTAATTATCCCTTGCCGGCGGCAAAATATTTCCGTTTCTTCGGAAACTACTGGACGATTAGCTCAGTTGGTTAGAGCACCTCGCTTACACCGAGGGTGTCGGGGGTTCGAGTCCCTCATCGTCCACCAATTTTATTTCTGTGGTGGCGGGACCAGTGCCCATCTAGCCTATCGACCGTCGGTCGCACTTGGTCGCGCCGCTTGCTCACTTCATGAAAATTATTCTCGCCACTCGCAAAAGCCCCTTGGCGCTCACGCAGACTGAAATGGTCGCGGCGCGTTTGCGCGAGATGATCCCCGGCGCGGATTGTGAGTTGTTGAAAATTGTCACGACGGGGGATCGCCAAGCCGAATGGTCTTTGGGCAAGCAAGGCGGCAAAGGGTTGTTCACCGCCGAACTCGAGCAAGCCTTGCTCCGCGGGGAGGCCCACGTCGCGGTGCATAGTTGCAAAGATTTGCCGGGAGAAATGGTCGCCGGGCTCGCGGTCGCGGGCTACCTGCCGCGCGCCGATGTGCGGGATGTGCTGATTTTGCGGGCGGGGGTCACGACCCCTGCCACGATCGCCACGAGCAGTCCGCGCCGGCAGCAACAAATCAAATTACTTTATCCGGCGGCAACGTTTACGGAGATTCGTGGCAACGTTGATACGCGGCTCAAAAAAATCGCGAGCGGTGCGGCGGATGCCACCATTTTAGCCGCGGCGGGAATGGATCGGCTGGGTATTAAGGACTGGCCGGGGCTTACATTTCGTCCGCTGGCCTTAAACGAAAGTGTGCCGGCCGTAGGGCAGGGGGCGATTGCGATTCAATGTCGAACGGAAGATAGTGCCCGCTTTGCCGCTGTGCTGGATGCCGCGACGGCGCGGACCGTTAGTTTGGAGCGGGCCCTGCAAGCAGCGATCGGCGGTGGTTGCCAGATGGCTTTTGCGGCGCACGTTGGCGGCGAGATGCTTTATTTTTATCATGAACAAACCGGGCCGCGCACGCTGGCGCTTCGCGCTGCTGATTTTGCCGAGCCCACCGCGGCGGCCGCTCGTTTGCTGGCGGCATTAAATTTCCATGTCTGATTCTCCCTCTATTTCCTTGGCCAAACGCCGAATTGTGCTCACCCGTCCGCTCGCCGCTGGCGCCGAGTGGCAGCAGCAGCTCACCGCACTTGGCGCCACCGTGCTCGAGTTGCCCCTGATACAGGTTACGAAGCAGGTTAATCTTGAAACGCTCGCCGAAGTGCTCGGCGAATTTGGTAGCTATGAGTGGCTGATCTTCACCAGCGCCCACGGCGTAAAATATTTTTTTGAGGAATTTATCCGCGTGCATGAAGACATTCGGGCGCTTGGCTTGGTGCGCATTGCGGCGGTGGGCCAAGCCACGGCCGCCGCGATCCAAGCGTTACACTTACGCGTCGACTTACAGCCGAAGCAGGCGAGTGCGGAAGAATTAGCCAAGGCTTTGATTGAACGGGAAGCCATGGATAGCGCGAAAGTGCTCGTGATCACCGGCGATCGTAATCGTGAAGTGCTGATCGATAAACTGCACGAGGCCCGCACCATCGTGGATCGCCTGGTGGTTTATACAAATGTGGAGACCGATCTCGGGGCCGATCCGGTGGCGGCCGAATTTCGACGCGCGGGGGCTGACGCTATTTTTTTCGCGAGTCCCTCCGCGGCGCAGTCGTTTTTTGATCAAGCGGCGGCCCTCAAATTAGGACCCAAAGCCCAACGTCCGTTAGCCGGTAGCATCGGGGCCACGACCACTGCGGCCATGAAGCAACTGGGCTTGCCGGTCGATTTCGAAGCCGCCACGCCCAGTCTGCAGGCCTTAGTGGCGAGTTTAGGGGCCAAGTTAGCGCGCGGATAAGTTTTGCCCTGAGCCTGCTCCTTCGTGGAGAATCCCCGCATGCAAGTTCCTTTTCTCAACCTGCAACCGCAACATCAAGCTCTCCGCACGGAGGTGCTCGCGGCCTTAGCGGCGACTTATGATGCGACCCGCTTTTGTCTGGGCGCTGATGTGGAGAATTTCGAAAAAGCTTTTAGTGCTACCTTTGGTCATGCGCGAACGCTGGGGATGAATAGCGGAACTTCGCCCCTGCATATTGCTTCGCTGTGTGGCGGGTTTGGCCCCGGCGACGAAATTATTACCACCCCGTTTACCTTTGCCTCAAGTTGCTGGGGGATCAGCTACGTCGGGGCTAAACCGGTCTTTGTCGATATTGAGCCTGACACGTGGTGCATCAGTCCCGCGGCCATTGCCCGAGCCATCACGCCGAAAACCAAAGGGATCGTGGTCGTGCATATTTTCGGTCAGCCCGCGCGCATGGATGAAATTATGACGATCGCGCGCCAGCATAATTTATTCGTCGTGGAAGACTGTGCGCAGGCCGTCGGCGCGCAGTATAAAGGGGCCTCCGTGGGGGGGATCGGAGATTGCGGCACATTCAGTTTTTATCCGACCAAAAACCTCGGCGCGTGCGGCGAAGGTGGGGCGTTCGTGTCGCGGCATGCCGCGGTGATGGATCGCGCCCAATTGCTCCGCGTGCATGGTTCACCTAAACGCTACACCCACACCGCGGTGGGCTTTAATTTTCGCATGGATGGTTTTCAGGGTGCGATTCTGAATATTAAATTGCAGCACCTCGCTACTTGGACCGCGCGCCGCCGGGCGATCGCGGCGCGTTATTTGCGCGGTATCAAGCGACCCGACGTGCAGTTGCCCATCGTGCCGGTTTACGGCGAATCGGTCTGGCATCAATTTACCTTACTGCATCCCCAACGCGATGCCTTGCGCGCGCATCTCGAGCAAGGCGGGGTGGGGACGGAGATTATTTATCCTGGCCCGATGCATTTGCAGCCCTGCTATGCGGAGCTGGGCTATCTCCCAGGTCAACTGCCGGTAGCTGAGCATGCCAGTGCGCGGTGTGTAAGTTTGCCGATGTTTCCCGAGCTGACGGACGCTCAAGTTGATCACGTGATCGCTTCCCTCAATGCTTTTTGAGCCAACGGTCGCGCTGACACGGCGGGTCTCAACTGGCTGTCACTCGCGGCTATTTTTTATCCACCCACGTCATGATTAACGGCATTAGATTAAAAGTCTGTGGCCTCACTTCTTTGGTCGATGCCGAGGCGGCTGATGCCAGTGGGGCTGATTATTTGGGGTTTATTTTTTACCCAGCGTCGCCGCGTTACGTGTCTTTTGCTAACTATGAAGCCATGCGCGAACGCTTACCATTGCGCAAAAAAGTCGCGGTCTCGGTTGAGCCCACGCTGACGGATTTAGTGCGGCAGCGAGCACTCGGCTTCGATCATTTCCAAATTCATTGTCCGGCCCAAACGCCCCCAGCAGTGCTGCAGGCGTGGGCTGATACCGTAGGCGCCGCTCGGCTTTGGCTCGCGCCGCGGTTGCCGGCGGCCATGGCCATCCCCCCTGAGTTGCTCGCCATTGCTGGGACTATTTTAATCGATACTTACCATCCGGATAAAATGGGCGGAACGGGCGAGGCCGGTGATTGGGCGCAATTTAAAGCCTACCGCGAGGCGCATCCGGCTAAACACTGGATCCTTTCGGGTGGGCTAGGCCCGACCAATATTTTAGCCGCGGTGACTGCTACCGGCACGACGTGGGTCGATGTTAATAGCGGGGTTGAGCAAGCCCCCGGCCTCAAAAGCCCCGCTAAATTGCAGGCGCTCAGGGCCGCTATGCGCCCTGCGGCCCACTAGAATAATTTGCCCGCAGTGAGTTGGGGCCGGCCTCGCTGGCGGCCTCGTTTAAAAGCCGGGCCGACCACCCCGACCTTTCATGGCCTCAAGCTGGCGCATCATCTTCTGCTGATTGCCGCCCTTCATCATTTTCATCATCTTCTGCATCTGCTCAAACTGTTTGAGCAGTTGATTGACCTCGAGCACCTTGACGCCCGCGCCCTTCGCGATGCGGATGCGGCGATTGCCGTTTAACACGCCGGGTTTGCGCCTTTCCTGAATCGTCATGGATTGAATGATCGCTTCGGTCCGCTTCATTTGCTTATCCGAATCATCCGGTAGCTGCACGCCACTCATACCTGGCATCAGCCCCATGATCGACTGCATGGACCCCATTTTTTTAACCTGCTGCATCTGCGCGAGAAAATCTTCCAGATTGAAGTCTGCCTTGCGCATTTTCTCGGCCATGCGCTCCGCTTCTGCTTGGTCAATGTTCTCTTGGGCTTTCTCGACGAGCGTAACCACGTCGCCCATGCCAAGAATACGTGAGGCCAGTCGCTCGGGGTAAAAAACCTCGAGATCCGCCATTTTTTCGCCGACGCCGATAAATTTTATGGGCACCCCTGTGACCGACTTGATGGAGAGGGCCGCACCGCCGCGGGCATCGCCATCCAACTTAGTCAAAACAAGTCCGGTGAGGGTCAGCGCGGCGTGAAACGCTTGCGCTACATTAACCGCCTCTTGGCCCAGGGCGCCATCGGCAACGAGGAGAATTTCGTCTGGCTGGATCTGCGCGCTGAGTTTTTTAACTTCCGCAATTAAGTTTTCATCGATTTGCAGGCGGCCGGCGGTATCGAAAAGAATCACATCCGCCGCCTGTGCGAGCGCGCGGGTGAGTCCCTGAGTGGCGATGGCTGTGACATCCCGCGAAGTGCGGTCGCCGTAAAAGCCGAGCGTTTCCTGCTGGGCGAGAATCTCCAACTGATCGATCGCCGCGGGCCGATAAATGTCACAAGCGACCACGAAGGGTCGGGATCCTTTTTTCTTAAGGAATTTGCCCAGTTTTACCGTGGTGGTCGTTTTACCCGAACCATGGAGACCGACCATGAGTACTTTAAGCGGGCGGCACGGCGCTAATTCGGTGGTACCTTCGCCCAATAAGCGGACGAGTTCATCATTGATAATTTTGATGATCTGTTGGCCTGGGGTGACTGATTGAAGGACATTTTGCCCCGTGCATTGCAACTGGACGCGGTCGATAAATTCACGGGCGACCTTAAAGTGGACATCCGCCGACAAAAGCGCGGCGCGCACTTCTTTGAGGGCATCCGCCATGTTGGCTTCGGATAATTGGCCGACCCCACGGAGGTTGCGGAGTGCGCCGGTTAGTTTTTCAGTGAGGCTTGCGAACATGAGAAGCGGGAATCTAGGTATCACGAGCTCCGCGACAAGCGGCAAGTATCGCTTGCCAGCGAGCCCCTCCGCCCCGAAGGTCTGGCTCCAATGATTCCCGCTCCGCGCACTGTCGCTATTGTAGGCCGCCCTAATGTGGGCAAAAGCCGCCTGTTTAATCGCTTGGCCCGTAAACGCATTTCAATCGTTCACGATATGCCCGGGGTTACCCGCGATGTGGTCAACGCCGAGGTTAAAGACGGCGGCTATACCTTGCTCGACACCGGCGGGATCGGTTTAACCGGTAGCGATACGCCGGCGCGGATCACCAAAGCCTCTGAATTGCAGGTCAGTTTTGCGATCGAGGCGGCAGGGGTAATCGTCTTCGTTATCGATGCCCGCGAGGGTGTTACCGCGCTTGATGAGCGCATTGCCCAATTACTGCGCCGTAGCAAAAAAACGGTGCTCCTCGTCGCCAATAAGGCGGATAGTGGTGAGGAAAAAATCTCGGAAGTTTCGAGCTTCTTTCGTTTGGGCTTCGGCAAACCCTTCTACTTGTCAGCGGAGCATGGCAATGGCGAAGCTGAGTTGCGGGACGCAATTTTAGCCGAGCTCGGGCCGATGCCCGAATTGACGGAACTCGATAAAGAACGGTTGAGCATTTGTTTTGTTGGTCGACCCAACGTTGGGAAATCCTCTCTCAGCAATCGGCTGCTGAAAAGCGATCGGCTGATTGTTAGTGATCAACCGGGCACGACGCGCGACGCCGTCGAGCTTGATTTTACTTATATTAGCCGGGAAGGAAAACCGTGGCCATTTCGCTTGATCGACACCGCAGGCATTCGCGCCGCCACCAAATTATCTTCGTCGGTCGAATATTTCTCCCGCTTGCGCTCGTTGGAAGCCATCCACAGCGCCGACGTTGTTTTTATGGTGCTGGATGCGATGGAAGGGGTCACGCAGCAGGATCAATCGATCGCGGGCGAGATCGTTAAAGCGGCCAAACCCATTGTGATCGTCATTAATAAATGGGACTTGGTGCACAAGGCTTTCAGCGGCGGGGAGAATTCGGCGGTGGAGAAATTCGCCACGGAGCGCGAATTTCGCGAGCATTTCGAGAAAGCGATGTTCGAGAAATTATTTTTTACGCCCGGGGCTCCCGTGATGTTTGTGTCCGCGCTCACCGGTCATGAAATTACCCGCATGCTCAAGTCGGCCCGCGCGCTGAATCGGCGGCTAGATACGAAGATCCCTACGGCTAAATTGAATGCGGCAATTATCCGGCTCGCGGAGCGGACGCCGCCGCCCAGCACGTATAATATTCGTTTCCGGATTTATTACGCGACGCAGACCAGCACGCGTCCCTTCCGGATGAAATTGTTCTGTAACCAAGAACGGAGTTTGACGGAATCTTACCGGCGCTACCTTGAAGCGGGGCTGGTTAAGGAATTTGATTTGGACGGCTGCCCGATTCACTTCGATCTCATCGGCAAGAAAAAACAAAGCGTGGCTGATCGTCTCGCGGCTAAAGGTCAGCGCCAAAATCTGGCGCGAGCCGAGGCCGCGGGCGTGGATGAGGACACGTTCGACGACTAAGCTATGCGGCGGATTGTTTTCATGGGCTCGGATGGCCTGGCGCTGCCCGCCTTGAACTGGCTGGTCAACGCAGCGAAGGATTGGGCGGAGGTGGTGGCAGTTTTCACCCAGCCCGATCGCGCCGTGGGCCGTGGGCAAAAGATTTCCGTCAATGCCATTAAAACTTGGGCGCTGGCGCAGGGCTTACCGGTGCGGCAACCGGTTAAATTGGGTAGCCTCGAGCGCGAACAATTAGCCGCATTTCAGCCTGATATTACGCTGGTCATGGCGTACGGACACATTTTACGGCCGGAATTTATCAACACGCCGACCGGGGGAACGCTTAATCTCCATACCTCGATTTTACCCGCGTACCGAGGGGCTTCACCCATTCAAACCGCGATTGCCGCAGGGGAAACGACTACAGGGATCACCCTCATGCGCATTGTGCCAGAATTGGATGCTGGGCCGATTGCGGGGCAGGAATTAGTGGTGATCGCTCCGCTCGATACCGCGCTCGCGGTGGAGGCAAAGTTGGCGCAAGCCAGTGTGGCATTGTTGCAGCGCTTATTGCCGGCCATCTTGGCGGGCACCCAGATTTTTACAGAGCAAAATTCAGCGGCGGCAACTTTTTGTCGGCGACTGGAAAAATCTGACGGCGCACTCGATTTTAATGCCCCTGCGCGGGTATTGGCAGCGCGAATTAACGGTCTGGCGGCCTGGCCCAGTTCCACGGTTTTGCTGAACGGGCAGCTGATTAAATTAGGCTTGGCCGACGTGAGCAATTTAACCCCGTACCAGCCAGTGGGAGCCGGGGTGGTGTATGGCACTGACGCCGATGGGCTCCTCGTGGATACGGGCCAAGGCTTGCTCCGTTTGCGTCAGCTGCAGCGTCCCGGCGGTAAGATGCTGGCAGCGGCGGAATTTCTGCGGGGGTTCCCTGTGCCGACAGCGACGGCGTTGCCCAGTCAACCGATGGCGCCGCTTGTCGCCGCGCGGCCCTTTACGCGGTCGAAAGGCTAAGGCTTGTTTTTTTCAAAGTTTTCCCGAACATAGCCTCATGGGTAGTAATTTATTACGAGCGGGCAGTTGGCTGGTCGTGCTGACCACGGCGGCGTGGGGCCAAAATTACTCGGACAATGTTCGCGTGGAATTAGCCAATCTTCGTCAGGATATGCTGTTGCTCACGCAGCGGGTGGGGGAGTTGTCGATGACAGTCGAGCAACTCACGCGGGATAATAGTTCGCTCCAGAATACGGCGAACCAAAGCTATGCGACGATCGAGCAATTGAATAAGGCGGTGGCGGATATAAACCGCAGCCTGCAAGCTGGCCTGACGCAACAGAAACGCGACACCCTGAATCACGTCAGCGCGCAAATGGAGCGACTGGCCCGACAGACCCAAGCCGCGATCGATGCTTTGGCTAAGAACCAAGCGACGCGTCCGGCGGTGCAGACGGCTTTTTCGGAAGAATTCCCCAAGGAGGGCATCAACTATACGGTTCAAGCCGGCGATACTCTATCCGGCATTGCGAAAAAAACCGGGGCTAAGCTCGCCGATGTGCGCAACGCTAATAAAATTGCCGATGATACGCGAATCCGCGTCGGGCAAACGCTTTTTATCCCTCAGGGAAATTAATTATGGCTATTCCAAAATCACGACTCGGCCGCGGTTTGGGTTCACTTATCACGAGTGGGACCACTGCACCTAAATCATCGCCGACTCCGGTCAGCGTTCTCCCGGCTGCGCCCGTAGCCGTAGCTGATGGCCTCCCCGGCTATCGTGAACTGGCCGTTCATCTCGTGGAGCCTAATCCCTATCAGCCCCGCAAAGAATTTTTACCGGAAGCACTCGCTGAATTAGTCGAGAGTATCCGGGCGGAGGGTTTGTTGCAGCCGATCGTGGTGCGGGCCGTCGGTGATAAATTTCAGCTCATCGCCGGAGAGCGCCGTTGGCGGGCTTTTCAGCAGCTAAAAATTAAAACTATTCCGGCGCGGGTGATGACTTCTAGTGATGCCTCTTCGGCTTCATTGGCGCTGATCGAAAATTTACAGCGCGCGGATTTGAATGCGCTCGAGGAAGCTCACGGTTATGCCAGTTTGATTCGAGATTTTGATTTAACCCAAGATGCCGCGGCGCAACGCGTGGGCAAGGGCCGGGCTTCAGTGGCTAATTCACTGCGGCTACTGGGGTTGGAAACTGAACTGCAAGGGTATATCAGCAAAGGCTTACTCAGTGTCGGCCACGCGAAAGTGTTGCTGGGGGTTGAAAATTCTCGCGAAAGGGTGGCGCTTGGCCGACGCACTTTAGAGCAAGGTTTGAGCGTTCGGGCTCTCGAGGAATTAGTGCAAACCCACGGCGGTGGCTCGGGAAAAAAACGGAAGATGCCGGCGGCGACGGCTACGGCGTTGTCTGATATTGAGAAAAAAGTTACGTCACACCTCGGCGCGCGGACGACGCTTAAGCATTCGCCGAAGCGCGGGCGCATCATGATTGAATACCAGGGGAACGATGATCTGTCCCGCGTGCTCGAAAAAATGGGCGTGCGCTTGTGAGCGCCATGCCTGCGCTTACTTTTTAGGGCCTAAGCTCGGAATAAGGCCGGTTTTGACTAACCGACCGTACAAATCCCGCATCGCCGATTCCGCCGCATCTTCTAAAGCATGGGTTGTATCATAGGAACGATTGAGGCCCCAGTGTCCGCTGGCGTGAGGCCAAAAAATCGCGCTACTGCTTATTAAGCCGAGGTCTTTTTCGCCGGCTGGACTGCGGATGCTGGCACTTAAAGTACAATCGGCTTGGCCGCTGCGTCCGATCCGCCATTCGATGAGGCGAATGGTAATTTGGGGTACGCCGTTGGCGGCCGTGGTGCCAGCTTTGAGCTGCACCATACGCCCCGAATAACCCCGTTTATGGAACAGGCTGATCAAGCGTCCTGCGAGGGCTTCGGCGATATCTTCGTCAAGCAGAGGGCGCCACGTGGGCGGCACATCGATCGTCACCTGGAGATCAGCGGTCTGAATGGTTGGAGTACTCGTAGTCGCAGGCAGCGTAGCCCCGCTGAGCACGGTGGTGGCCAAAGCTAAGGCGAGACCGAATCTAAAGTGCGTCGCGGGTTGCATGGTGGTGGCTCGATCTAGTAACGTTCAGACTACCGTGGTTAATTTGGGGCGATTGGCAAATTCCTGCAATCAGCTGAAGCTGGCGGGAGCCCCTGGCGTCCCCCGGCTTCGGCTAGAACTTTGGTTGACAAAGCCCCTCGGACGACGTTTTTTTGCCCCTTTATGAGTCTGCTAATCGGTATTTTAACTTTCGTTCTGATCATCACTTCACTGTTCTTGGTGCTCGTTGTTCTCATGCAGCGCGCCAAAACTGACGGCGGGATGGGCGCGGCCATGGGCGGCGGCAGCATGGAATCAACCTTCGGTGCTGAAACCGGTAACGTGCTCAGTGGGGCCACGATTAAAGCAGCGATCATTTTCTTCGTGGTAAGCTTCGCCCTTTATTTGGCCCATATTTATCAGTCAAAGCACGTGGTGGCTGCTGATAGCAAGCTGCCTCAGGTTATCAGTGCTCCGGCCGCGACGAGTGCCCCTGTGCCCGCGAAACCTGTAACTCCGGTGCCGGGTGCAGCCAAGACGCCTTAAGTTTTATTTAAGCCCGGTTTTATACCGGGCTTTCTTTTTGGTGCTGCTCAGCAGCAGTCGGCTGGGGCTCGCTGCGCCGCTCGAGGCTTTTCGTCCCCCCGCGCAATTCATTTCGGGTAGCCGACCGGATCAAAGCGAGGGCGCCCGCATCCTCCAGACGTTTCAGCAAGCCGGCATCAGTGGTTATTATTGGTTAGCATTTGAGTTGCGCGTCATGCCTAGGCAAGGAGCTGACCGGACTATCATCGGCGAATTGCATGGCGGCCGTAATGCCCTCGGCCCCATCTCACGTTTGACGCTGCCCGCCGCCGCGGGTGAACAACGCTGGTTGTTACAAAGCGGACCGCAGCCAACCACATGGCAGTGGTTGGGGGGCGCAGGTGAGCCGACCGCACTAACCTCCAACGAATCCTTGCAAGCCATCGCCGGCTCTGAACTGACCCCCTTTGATTTGCAGATGCCTTTTCTTTATTGGACCGATTTTATTTATGAGGGGGTGGCGAAAGTACGCGGACGCCCGGCTCATAGCTTTTTGCTGTATCCGCCGACTGATCAGAGTACCTCGCCGATGGATTTAACGGGGGTTCGCGTGCACCTCGATACGGAGTTTCAAGCCTTCATGCAGGCGGAACTACTCGGAACTAAGGGCGCGATTACCAAGACCATTACCATTCTTAATTTAAAAAAAATTGGCGAACAATGGCTGCCTAAATCAATCGATCTCCGCAATCATCTGACCCGAGCCAAAACCCGCCTGACGATTACCGCGGCGGCATTGGCGCTAACGTTGCCCGTCAGTATCTTCGCGCCGACCGACTTGGCGAAGCCCGCGCCGGTCGTGCCCGGCGAGCAGCGTCAGCCGCTCTGAGGTTATGCCCATGAAAACTAATCGCCCTTTCCCGTTGGTTTTAGAGGTAGATTTTCTGGATCGTCTGCATGAGTCGGTGCGTGAGGGCAAGGCGGCTTCGGTGAGCGCAATTATTCGCACGGCGCTGGCGCACTATGATTTTGAGAAAGTGATCGTGCTGCACGCACCCCAGTTGCAGATTTCGGTGCGCCTGCCGTTAGAAATTCGGAAAAATTTAAAGAAGCTCGCGCGGACTAAGCACACGAGTATCAGCCATCTGGTGCGGGCCGCGGTAGAGGCTTATCTCCCGAAATTAGAAGCTCCCGTACTCGCTAAGCGTCAAACCGCGCGGCGTAAGCCAGCGCGTAAACTCCGGCGCAAGGGTTGACGCTAGCCCCATCGAGCGGTCGGGACGTCGCGAGGGCGCTATGACATCCTCCCGGGCAAGGGTTGGCTTGCGTTCGGAAACGTGGCTTAGTTATTTCTTAAGTTATGAGCACGCCGTTACCGTTGTCTAGTTGGGCTAAAAACATCTCGCCGTCGCCGACCCTCGCGATCGATGCCAAGGCTAAGGCCTTGCAGGCCGCGGGCGAGGACGTCTGCAGCTTTGCCGCGGGGGAACCTGATTTTGATACGCCGCAATTCATTAAAGATGCGGCCATCGCGGCGCTACAATCCGGCAAGACTAAGTATGCGCCGACGCCAGGGATCGAGCCGCTGCGCCAGGCCATCGCTGATCGTTATTTGACGGAGTATGGCTACAAAATAACCTCCGGCCAAGTCGTGGTATCGCCGGGCGGAAAATATTCCTGTTATCTCGCAATTTTGGCGACCTGCAGTCCGGGCGATGAGGCGATTGTCCCCGCGCCTTACTGGGTCAGTTATCCCGAGATGATTAAGCTCGCAGGGGCGACGCCCAAATTTGTGCTCTGTGATGATCGCGCTGGATTTAAATTAACGCCCGCGTTGTTGGCCGCAGCCATCACGCCTCGGACCAAGCTCGTGATTCTCAATTCTCCTTCAAATCCGACCGGCGCAATTTATTCGCGGGCTGAACTGAGTGCGTTGGCCGAAGTAGCGGTGCGGCATAATCTCTATGTGCTCGCGGACGAAATGTATGAGCATTTAATCTATGACGGTCATGAGCCCGTAAATTTTGCGACGCTGAGCACCGCCGTGGCGGAGCGTACGATTACCGTCGCGGGTTTTTCTAAAACTTATGCCATGACCGGCTGGCGTCTCGGGACGCTGGTGGCACCGCTGCCGATCGCCAAAGCCTGCTCCGAGTTGCAGAGCCAGATGTCATCCAATGCGACGACGTTCGCCCAATATGGAGCGCTTGCTGCGCTCAAAGAGAAGGCGCAGGCCGTAGCCGCTCTTAGCGAAATGAAAACGGCTTTCGATCGTCGCCGCCGCTACCTCCACGCTGAGCTCAATCGCATCCCCGGGGTGACCTGCTTACTGGCGGGTGGGGCGTTTTATCTATTCCCTAATATTTCCAGCTTCGGTCTGAAGGATACTGATTTCTGCGCCCGCCTACTGGAGCAGGAGAAGGTAGCGGCGGTTCCTGGCTCAGCCTTCGGGGCGGAAGGTTACCTGCGGCTGAGCTATGCGACATCTGACGAAATTCTTCGCAAGGGCGTCGAGCGGTTGACGCGGTTTTGCGCGTCCCTCAAACGCTAGAATTATTTCCTCGGCGTAAAGCCCACGGTATCAGCCCTAGCGCCTATCGACCGCGGGCGAACTTAGGCTGATTGGTTACCAACTTGTGCGAGCGGCAACCGGGACCACCAGCGCGCGGCCGTTAATGAACGTCGCTCCGCGGCGAGCTGACTCGCCGTGAAACAACGTCTTTCGTGCGAATTAATGAAAGATGTTTTCAGGCGCTTCCTGATCGTATGCTGGGCGGGGGTCTTGCTTATGCTCCTCGATGCGGGGTGGGGCCAGTTAAGTGGCTCTCACCGTTTTTTAATATCGGTAGCTTTTACTGGATCGTAGCGCTGCCCACCTGGATTGCGCAGTTTGTTTTTTTAGTAATTTGGAACCCAGTGAAACTTTTTAAGCAGGCTTCGGTGGGGAAAAATTCTTGAGGCCGCTGGGCCTTGGCGCGTTGGATGAAAAAGCGGATCTGGCCAAGGCGTTTGAGCTTCCCCCGAAAACGAGCACGACTTAACCATCCGTAAAATTCTTATTGAAGGCGATCGCTTGGAGGGATCGCACCAAGCCGTCACCGCGCGGTAGCTCGCTTAAACGTTGAGCGAGTAAATACATCCGTGACATATTTCTTGCAGGAATGTGATATTTGAACACTTATTAAAACGCATATGAGCGATCACGACCACGAGGAACCGGAAACCAAAGAAGGCATTGAACTCATCTTGGCGACGAAGCCTTTCGCCCAAGATAATCCAGTGCGTAGTTGGTGGGTTATTTTATCCACCGCGCTGCTCATTCTCGCCACCTTGGCGGGGACGGTCTGGAACCTCAATCTAGGTCTGCAATTGGTCTGCAGTGTCATCGCTGGTCTGCTGATGACCCGCTTTTTCGTCATTTATCATGACCAGCAGCATTATGCGATTTTGCCGCGCTCCAAACTAGCCGAAGGTTTGATGCGGATTTATGGGATTTTGGCGCTCAGTCCGAGCAGCGTCTGGCGCAGCTCCCACAATCACCATCACAATCACAATTCGAAGCTGCGGGGCTCACACATTGGATCGTATCCGATTATGACGACGGCGCAGTTTAAGAAAAGTTCGCGGACTAAGCGTTTCGGTTATTTATTTATCCGTCATCCGCTGACCATCATGTTTGGTTACCTTTTCATGTTTTTTCATGGGATGTGTATCAAGCCTTTCATTAACCATCCCCTCAAACATTTCGACTGCTTCTTGGCGATGGTGGTCCATTTTTCCATCAGCACGGTGCTCCTGATTTTTGGCGGCTGGCAGATGCTGGTGCTGACCCAGATCGTGCCTCATTTTGTGATGCACGGCATCGGCGCTTATTTCTTTTACGCCCAGCATAATTTTCCTGGTGTATCGTTTAGCGACAAAGATGGTTGGACCTATGAGAAAGCGGCGCTGGAGTCATCGAGCATGATGTACACCGGTCGGATCCTGGCCTGGTTTACGGCTAATATTGGTTACCATCACATTCATCATTTAAATTCCCGCATACCTTTTTACCGCTTACCGGAGGTGCTCAAAGCGATTCCCGAATTGCAATTCCCGAAGACGACCTCGTTGTGGCCGACAGATATTATACGCTGTCTGCGTCTGAAGGTTTGGGATGTTGAAGCCCAAAAAATGGTCGGTGTGCGCGGCTTATAAGCGCATTTATCTCAGCCATGAATTTCACGGCTGCGCAGATTGCGACTCAGGTTCAAGGTGAGGTAATCGGTGATGGCTCGATTATTTTAACTGGGCTAGCCGCTGCCGCTGGGGCGCGGGCCGGAGAAATAACTTTTGCGGAAGGGGATAGTTATTTCGCGGCCGCGGAAGCCAGTGCGGCTTCTGTCATCTTGGTGGCGGGGGCGTTTACTTCTACGACCAAAGTAATCATTCGAGTGCGCAATGCTCGCGTTGCGGCTGCGCAAGTGCTCGAGCTTTTTTTCCCAGCGGCGCAATACGCCCCGGCGATTCACTCCAGTGCTCTGGTTGACCCTACAGCTAAGATAAATCCGACGGCGCATATCGGTCCTAATTGCGTCATCGCCGCCGGCACAATCATTGGAGCGCGTGTGGTGTTAGTCGGCGGCAACCATCTCGGGCGTGACTGCCGCGTAGGCGACGACACGCGCTTGTATCCCCACGTCGTACTGTATGCCGGTACGCAACTGGGCCAACGCGTCGCGATTCACGCGGGCACGGTCATTGGTTCCGATGGGTACGGTTATGTTTTTGATCAAGGGCGTCATCTCAAAATCCCCCAAGTCGGTAACGTAATCATTCACGATGATGTAGAGATTGGGACTAATTGCACCATCGACCGAGCGGCGCTCGACTCCACCATAATTGGTGAAGGCTGCAAAATAGATAACCTCGTTCACATCGGACATAACGTGGTTTTCGGTAAGCATTGCCTGATTATGGGCCAATGCGGTTTTGCGGGGAGCACTCACTTTGGTGATTATTGCGTCATTGCTTCGCAGAGCGGCGTGGCCGGGCATCTTAAAATCGGCCGCCAAGTCACCGTCGGTGGAAAATCAGGGGTGACGCGGGATGTCGCTGACGGCGAAACGGTGATGGGATTCCCTGCCGTGCCCGATAAACAGGCCAAGCGCCAGTGGATCGGCATTCAGAAATTACCGGATATGATCGTGCGGATGCGTGAATTGGAAAAGCAGGTAGCCGCTCTCACGGCTCGTCTCGGTTAATCGATAGCATAATTAAGGTGCGCTCACCTTGCTGGCGGGTGATGCTCGCCCGGGCCTCACGTAAGAATCGGTCGAAGATCTCGATCGAATTCGAGTTTACGCGGTGGGCTGGCTATCGCTGCGCTACAGACGAATAAGATCAGGCTGGTTACCCCAACTGAGGTGCTCGCGCGGATTAGCGTGAGGGGAAATTCGATTTCGGCGGTAAGATGCCACGACTGAACGAGGTGTAGTTTAGGATTTTTTAACCAAGCAGGCTTTGAGAGCCAGCGGGCTCCCGTCGATTTTGCAGGCAATTTCATGATCACCCGCTTGCAGCCGGATGTTTTTTGCCTTGGTCCCGGCTTTGAGCACTTGGGATCCGCTGCCTAGTTTTAAATCTTTGATCAATGCTACCGTATCGCCCTCGGTGAGTGGCGTGCCATGGGCATCTTTGACGATTCGTGCTCCTTCGACTGGCGCGTCTTTGGGCCATTCATGACCACAGGTCGCGCATTCCCAATGCTCGGGATGGCTGATGACATCGGCTAACGTGCAGGCGGAGCAGACCAAATTTTGCATGATTTAAATTGGCGGATGTTCATCGTCCCGCGCAAGCTGCTTTGCCGGTGGCTATTTTTTAACACTCGTCAATTAAGGCGCTAACGGTTGCTCCAAAGCTCGGCCCAAAAATAGTGAGCAACACAACTGCGGCTACAGCGGTAAGCGCTAAATGTTCGACGGCTCTTTTGGGCTCGTCTCGTGAGCCCGGAGATTACTTGATGTTTTTAGTTACTGTTTTGGTTATTTTTACCCCCGCCATGGTTTGGTCACAAATTTATGCTCCGCTCGGCGGAGTGGGCGTATCCGCCTTGGTGGCGACCTTGCCGGTCGTTACGCTGCTAGGCTTGCTGGCTTTTTGGCATGTCGCCGCTCATCGCGCCGCTTTGGTTAGTTTATGCGTGGCGGCGCTCATTGCTATTTTTGTTTATCATATGCCCGCGTCGTTGGCCTTTGCCGCGATGGGTTACGGCGCAGCCTTTGGTCTTTTCCCGATCGGCTGGATCGTACTCAATGCTATTTTTCTTTATAATCTGTCAGTGGAGACTGGTGGTTTTTTAGTGCTGCAACGCCAAGTTGCGGGGGTTTCTCGTGATCGTCGGATTCAAGCGTTGCTGATCGCCTTTAGCTTTGGCGCTTTCATTGAAGGCGCGGCGGGCTTTGGTGCGCCGGTGGCGATTAGTGGGGCTTTATTAATTGGCTTGGGGTTTCGTCCGCTGGAGGCGGCTAAGCTCGCTTTGATCGGCAACACCGCGCCGGTGGCGTTTGGGGCGCTGGGCACGCCTTTGCTTACCTTGGCCAAGATCACTGAGTTGGACGTTAATGCGCTGAGCGCGATGGTGGGACGCCAACTGCCTTTCTTTTCGCTCCTCGTTCCGTTCTGGCTGGTGGCCGCGCAGGTCGGTTGGCGTGGCATGAAAGCGGTGTGGCCGGCTTGTCTGGTCACTGGGGCAAGCTTTGGTCTCATGCAATTTTTAGTGAGTAATTATATTGGGCCTATGTTGGTAGATATTATCGCCGCAATCGTCTCGCTCGCGGCGTTGACTGGCTTGATGCAATTCTGGCAACCAGTACCGTTGCCCGACACGCCCGCGCTCTCCGCCGCCGCCCCTGTAACTTCGCCCGTGGGCGTGGTGTGGCGGGCCTGGCTGCCGTGGGCACTGCTCTGCGTTTTGGTTTTTCTTTGGGGGCTGCCGTTCGTTAAGAATGCCCTCAATCAGCTTTTTTCTCCGGCCTATGCGGTTCCGTGGTTGCATTTAGCGGTGCAAAAAATGCCACCGGTCGCGCCTCGTCCGGAGCTCGAGTCCGCTTTGTTTGTGTTTAATTTTCTCTCCGCAACCGGGACCGCTTTATTGCTGGCGGGAATTTTGGCGGGTTGGTTACTTGGCTTAGGCCCAAGACAACTGCTGTCGCTTTACGGCCGAACATTTTGGAAAGTTCGCTTATCTCTGCTGACGATCGCGCTCATGCTGGCCCTTGGTTTTACCACACGCTATAGCGGGACCGATACTACGATGGGCTTGGCGCTCGCCGGCACGGGGTTTTTCTTCCCCTTTTTCTCTCCCCTCATCGGCTGGCTCGGGGTGGCCCTGACGGGGAGCGATACTTCCTCAAACGTTCTCTTCGGTAATTTACAAAAAGTGACGGCCCAACAACTCGGGCTCTCGCCGATCTTAATGGCGGCAGCCAATAGTTCCGGCGGGGTGATGGGTAAGATGATCGACGCGCAAAGCATCGTCGTGGCGAGTGTGGCGACCGGTGGCTATGCTGACAGCCCAGATGCGGGTACTGTGCTGCGCTCCGTTTTTTGGCACAGCGTCGGTCTTGCCCTGCTGGTCGGCGTGCTTGTCTTTCTGCAGGCTTACGTGTGGACGGGGATGATCCCAGGCCATTGAGGTGAACTCTACCGGTAAGCGTCGCGAAGAATCTGCATGGTGTGCCGTACCCGAATCGGCGAGCCAAGTTGCTGGAGGTGGGCGTCAAGTTGGGTCAGGCAGCCGATGTTGCCGGAGGCCAATACTTCGGCGCCGGTGGCAATGATGGCCCGAGCTTTTTGCGCGCCGAGACCAGCAGCTATAGCGGGTTGATCCAAATTATACGTGCCGGCGCTGCCGCAACAAAGATGCGCATCAGGGAGCTCGAGCAGCTCGATGCCCGGAATGGTGGCGAGCAACGCCCGCGGTTCGGCGCGTACCCCCTGGGCATTGGCGAGGTGGCAGGCGTCGTGGTAGGCGACGCGGAGCTTTTTTTGTGGTGAATCCGTGGGCTGGCGCCAGCCGAGTTTTGCTAGAAATAAACTGACGTCCTGGACGCGATGACGAAAAGCTTCGGCGCGGGCTTCATCGGGTGTCCCACTTAAAATTAAATGATATTCGTGCATGGCCGAGCCGCACCCAGCTGCGTTGGTGAGAATAGCGTCAACCTCAGTTGGGAAAGCCGCGAGATTGCACCGCGCAAAAGCCTGCGCCGCCTTACGGTCGCCGGTGTGCCAAGCTAAGCCGCCGCAGCAACCTTGCTCACGTGGGACTACGACTTCGACGCCTTGCTGCGTCAGGACCGCAATCGTCGCGGTATTGATATCGGGGGCGAGCACCTGCTGGGCGCAACCTGTCAGCAGCGCGACGCGAGCGCGGCGCGGGCCAATCGCCGGAGTTACTTCACCCCATGATTCGGCAGGCGGCAAGGTGGCGGGGATCAAATCCAACATGGGCCTTAGGGCGCGAGGAATGAGGGGACGGAGAAAATAAAATGCGCGACCGATGATGGCCGCTGCCCGGAATCTAGCTGGATATGGAATCGTTTGCGCGGCGAGCCAGCGACGGAGCCTTTCGATCAACGGTCGCGTAAATTTAGCTTGGGCCTCGGCGCGAAACGGACTGATGAGGTCGCGATAGGGAACCCCGCTGGGGCAAGCGGGTTCGCAAGCGAGACAACCGAGGCAGCGATCGACGTGCGGTTGGGCAGCTACCCAGGGCAGCGTGCCTTCTAAAACTTCTTTCATCAGAACGATCCGGCCGCGCGGCGAGTCCATCTCTTGGCCGAGCGCCCCATAGGTTGGACACGCTGCTAGGCAAAAACCGCAATGCACGCAGGCATCAACCGCCTGAGCCATGGGGGCTCCGAGCGAACCATGCGCGGAAGAATTTATTTTATGCAGCATTTTAGTTGTCCAAGGGGAAACGGTTATCTGGATCCAACGCTGCTTTCACCGCTGCGAAAATAGTTGGGCGCGGTAAAACTGTTCGCGACCAAAGTGGACCTACGCCGCGAAGCATGAGCG
>NEUY01000029.1 GCA_002304425.1 Opitutia bacterium Tous-C10FEB | reverse complement strand
AGCAGAGCCAGCAGGGCAACGACAGCCAGCAATTCGAGCAGCGTGAAGGCTGCTCGTTGGTAATTGGCCCCTGAGGGAGCCAAGAACATTTAGCCGGCGGATTTATTCCTCATCAGATTTGAGGGCCGAGATGACGGAGAAATCTTCCAACGTTGTCGTGTCACCCTTGATTTCACCCGTAGTCGCGAGTTCCTTGAGCAAGCGGCGCATGATTTTCCCCGAGCGTGTCTTGGGTAAACCAGCAGCGAAGCGCACCTGATCCGGTTTGGCCAGTGAACCAATCTCTTTGCCCACGTGCGCACGGAGATCTTCTTTCAGCTGATCACTGGCGGTGTGCGTCGACTTGAGTGTGACGAAGACCACGAGGGAATGACCTTTAAGTTCATCCGGGCGTCCCACCGCCGCCGATTCAGCCACCGCAGGGTGCGAAGCCAAAGCGCTTTCGATTTCGGCTGTGCCGATGCGGTGACCAGAGATGTTGAGTACATCGTCGATGCGGCCCACGATCCAAAAATAACCATCTTTATCCTGCCGCGCGCCGTCGCCGGTGAAATAGACTCCGGGCTTACCAGGGAATTCACTAAAGTAAGCCTGCTTAAAACGGGCATCATCGCCCCACAAGGTACGCAGCATCGCGGGCCAAGGTTTCATGATCGCCAATTTGCCGCCGCTATTCCGCGGCACCTCATCGCCATTTTCATCCACAATTTTAGGGACGACCCCGAAGAACGGAAGGGTCGCTGAACCCGGCTTGGTGGGCACAACTCCCGGCAGCGGCGTGATCATGATCGAACCGGTTTCCGTCTGCCACCAAGTATCAACGATTGGGCAACGTTTCTTGCCGATCATCTTGTGATACCACATCCAAGCCTCCGGATTGATGGGCTCACCGACGGAACCAAGCAGCCGCAGCGAATCGAGCCGGTGCCGCAGCACGTAATTGTCGCCCCAGCGCATGAAAGCGCGAATCGCGGTTGGCGCGGTGTAGAGAATCGTCAGACCGTGACGATCGATCATCTGCCAAAAACGGTCAGGCTCGGGCTGGTTCGGTGCCCCTTCATAGAGAAACACCGTCGCACCATTGGAGAGTAATCCATAAACAACGTAACTATGACCAGTAATCCAGCCGATGTCGGCCGAGCAAAAGAAACGATCATTTTCCTTCAAATCGAAAACGTAATGTGAACTCAGCTTAGCTCCCAGGAGGTAGCCGGCTGAAGTGTGGAGCACGCCCTTGGGTTTTCCGGTAGAACCAGACGTGTAGAGAATGAAAAGCGGATGTTCAGAATCAAAGGCTTTAGCCCGATGCGAGTTCGGAGCGCCCTCCCAAGCTTCGCGCCACCAGACATCGCGTCCCTCACGCATAGTGACGGGATTGCCGCAACGCTTGACCACCAGCACCGTGTGGACGGTCGGAGCGCCTTCCAGCGCTCGGTCGACGCTGGCCTTCAACTCGATGACCTTGCCCCGCCGCCAACCACCATCAGCCGTAATCACAAGCTTCGCCTGACAGTTGTTGATGCGGTCTTTAATCGCCTCGGCACTGAAGCCGCCGAAAATAACGGTGTGAACTGCTCCAATGCGCGCACAGGCCAGCATCGCGATCACCGCCTCCGGAATCATGGGCAAATAGATGGCAATGCGATCGCCCGGCTTGATCCCCATATTTTCCAAAATATGCGCCATGCGGCAGACGTGGAAATATAATTGGCGATAGGTGATCGTACGGACATCGCCCGGCTCACCTTCAAAAATTAAGGCTGCTTTATTTTCGCGGGCTGTCCCGAGGTGACGATCGACGCAATTTTCAGAAACATTTAACTTCCCCCCGAGGAACCACTTAGCATGCGGTGGTTTCCACTCAGAAACTCGCTTGAAAGGTTTGCGCCAGGTAAGATGTTCCTTGGCCTGTTTTGACCAAAACTTGTCTGGAGCGTTGACAGACTCAGCGTAAAGCTTACGGTACGAGGCGTAGCTGCCAAGATTAGCTTGGCTCGTGAAATCGGCCGAGGGTTTGAAAACTCTACTCTCCCGAGACACTGAGGTTATCGTTTGGTCCGTCACAAGTTTTTCCTATTGGGGGTTTAACTGAGCGTTTTGGAAATGCCACTGACGAATTGAACGGTCAAGCCTAGGCAGCTCCACAAACTCGTTTTTGTATGGATAATGAAAATCTGCCAGTTGCCCCTGAGGCAGCCTTAGCTCCTACCACCCCGCCAGCCCAACCGGATAATACGATCCAGGTCGAAGGCGTGCTTGACATCGATAACAGCCGTAATGGCCAGTTGTTGGACCTGAACAAGCACGGCAAACGTCGCCCGACAGACCCTTTTGTCCCGCGCGAACTTGTGCGCCGCTTCCACCTACAGCAGGGCAGTTTCATCACCGCTTCCGCGACTCCTGATGAGCGCTTCCCCAATCCCAAGATCCGCTTTATCGAGAAAATCGATGGCCTCGATCTCGAAGCCCGCCGCCGCGCCCTAGACTTCGCCAGCCTCACGACCATTACCCCTAACGAGCAAATTAAGCTCGAGATGAAAGATGGGCGCATGACCAATCGTGTCATAGATCTTCTTTGCCCCATCGGCAAAGGCACCCGCGGCCTGATCGTCGCCCCGCCGCGCACAGGAAAAACGACCTTCCTGCGCGACATCGCTTTGGGCGTCATTGAAAATCACCCCGAATGTCACGTGATGATTCTGCTCGTCGACGAGCGACCCGAGGAAGTCACGGACTTCAAACGGAGCGTACCCGCCGAAGTGTGGGCATCCTCAAACGATGATCCGGTGGAGAATCACTTGCGCGTTTCCGATCTTTGCATTGAGCGGGCGAAGCGCCTGCTGGAAGCCGGCAAAGATGTGGTCCTCTTGATTGACTCGCTGACCCGGCTGGCCCGCGCCCATAACACCGCTAAAAACTCCGGT
Organism: Opitutia bacterium Tous-C10FEB; assembly: GCA_002304425.1. GTDB lineage: Bacteria > Verrucomicrobiota > Verrucomicrobiia > Opitutales > Opitutaceae > Lacunisphaera. The sequence goes on along the minus strand of NEUY01000029.1, from coordinate 15,909 downwards.
CGCACCGGCACCGGTGGTTTGGATGTGCGCGCGCTCGAACGTCCGCGCCAACTATTCGCCTCGGCCCGTAATACGGAAGAAGGCGGCTCCTTAACCATCATCGCTTCAATTCTCGTCGAAACGGGCTCCAGGATGGATGATGTGATCTTCCAAGAATTCAAGGGCACCGGCAACATGGAGTTAGTGCTCGATCGCAAAGCGGCCGAAATGCGCATCTGGCCGGCCGTCAATGTCGCTTCCTCCGGTACGCGCAAAGAAGAACTCTTACTGGCCGAGAAAACCCTGGAAGGCATTCACTTTTTTCGCCGCGCCCTCGTGCAGCAAAAAATCGAAGAAGCCACCGACACCATGGTTACCCGTTTGGCCAAGACTAAAACGAACGCCGAGTTCATTAAATTAATCGCCCGATAATTCACCCTTGCTCCAGTTTCATCGACTGGAACAAATCCACCTTCCGCTCCACCCTTTTACACGATTCCGCTGAATGAATAGTTTCTCCGAGCAATGTCTCGATATGGCCCGCTCAATGCTGAGCCATAACCTCGACTCCATTAACGCTGACGGCACGATCACCCCAACCGCGGGCGAAAGCCCCCGTTCGGATGAACCTGGTCATGTCGCCTTCGCCTTAGGCGAATATTACCGCGCCACGGGCGAAACCACCCTGAAAGGCCACGATCTCATCGACTTCGCCGCGCGCTGCATTACGGCGCAAGCTTTCACTGAGCCCGCCGGCGAAAACGGGGTCGCCTACGCCTCGCTCGGTCTCCTCTCCTTCGGCCCCTCCAAAGAACGCAATCCCGTCTGGGAGCGCCTCGTCGAAGAGACCCGCCAAAAACTAGACAAATTGCTGCTCACCCGCAGTGATTACGACAATTACTGGCAGGCCTTCAATATCGCGAAAGCCGTCTGCCGCTACAGCCTTGGTCTCTCCAAAAAAGACGAGACCTCCCGCCTCATTGAGCGCATGGCCGAGCGGATCGAACAAACCAGCTCCAATGGTTTCTTTGATGATGCGGAGAAGGGCCTGGGCGGTAACTTTAATCTCTATGGCGTAATGGCCCTCGTCTTCACTCGCTCGGCGCTGCAATTGCACGCCAATTCGGCCCTGCGCGAACGCAAGCTACCCACGCTGCGTACCTACGCGGAAAAATATATTAAGATGATGCCTGATCTCGTCCGCGCGGATGGTCTCGGCTGGGCCTACGGACGCAGCGCCGGCGCTTACGGCCAGATGCATTGCATCACACTCATTTTACAGGGTCTCCGTGATGGCTGGGTGCCCGAGGATCAAAAGAACAAGTATTTTGATATTCTGCGCCGACTCTTTTATTATTTCTTCCAGACCTACCTCGACCAGGAACATGGGTTTCTGGATATCCGCGATGACGAACGGACGGCCTATACCTCGCACACCACCCGCATGGCCAATTTTGATGCGGCGCGTTACCTTTGCCAATGGTCCCGGCTGGCCAAAACCGTGAATCTGCCTGACGCCTTTAAGATCGATCCCGTTCGCACCAGCGGACGCTTCGTGATTTTTGATAAGAGCAACCGCAAAGAACAGGGCTTATTTATTTATCGCGACGCTGACTCGGGCCTGCACGTTCAAATACCCTTGGTTAGCTCGGGCGTCGACTGCACCGCTGACAACCTTACCTTCCCTCATTGTCCCGGCATCTTTGATTGGCCCAACAATGCCTATCTGCCGGTCATGATTCCAGAGCTGACCTTCGGCGAGAACGTCACCCTGCCCGCTTTCTACGGTCAAAAATGCGTCACCGGTCTGGGCCTCAAAAATTCTTTCTACTTCCGCTACGAGCAACCTGAGTTGATCAATAAAAGTGAAGAGATCGTGAAAGGCCTTGGCAGCGTTAAAGTGCAATGGACTTTCACCGGCAGCAAGATCACGGCTGAATTTGCCTACACGGTCAAAAATCAGGTCCAACTCGACAAATTCCGCATGGCCTTGGTCATCGGCGCACCCCACTCGCGTTATCGCGTAGGCAACTCACCCGTACTCGGGCCGCTCGGCCATCGCTGTTCAGTTTTGAAAGATGATTTCCAAGCTAACTGGGCCGAGACCGAAGTTGTCAGCGCCGACCCAGCGTACAAAACCAATTACGGCAAATTGCACTACGTTCAAATGTTCATCCGCGACCACCCGCTCATCATGCGCCCCGGCCAAGTTTACCGTCTTTCAGTCAGCTTTGAGCCCGATCTTGCTGCTACGGGAGCATAATCGGTCGGGCAGACTAGCTCGGGCGGGCTTGAGTAAAAGCCGCCCGAGTAGCAAAAAAGATATATTACTTTCCACCAGATAGTTAGCAGCCAGACCCCGAACCGTAGGGTGTGTTACAGCCAAGTTAAATCAGGCTACTTCAAGAATGCCCAAGCTTAGACAGGCTTGCGCGGTCCGATTCAGTGCTATTTATCTGAATCCTCCCCTTAAGTCGCATGAAGCCTACTCCGCAAGACCACGAAAACAAATTGATGAAGCGCGTCCATCGCGAGCTGATTGATGATTATGATGAGGAACTCGAGATGGAGCGGGAAGATTGGGAGAAGGTCGACCCTAAGAAACCGGCTAAGCCCGCTGAGGCTGACGCCTCCCGCGAAAGCAGAAATCGCTACTTTAAGGAATTATTTCGACTCCAAAGCGAGCTCGTCAAAATGCACGACTGGATCGTCGATACAGGGCATCGCATGGTCATTATTTTTGAAGGCCGTGATGCCGCCGGCAAGGGCGGCGCGATTAAACGCATCACACAACGTCTTAACCCGCGCGTCGCGCGCGTCGCCGCGCTACCGACGCCCTCGAGTCGCGAAAAGACCCAATGGTATTTTCAGCGCTTCATTGCGCATCTCCCCGCGGCAGGCGAAATGGTTTTATTTGATCGCAGTTGGTACAATCGCGCTGGGGTCGAGCGCGTCATGGGCTTCTGCTCAGACGCTGAGTATGAGGAATTTTTTCGTTCGGTACCTGAATTTGAAAAAATGCTGGTTCGATCCGGCATTCAAGTGATCAAGTATTGGTTTTCCATTCCTGATGAAGAGCAGGAATTCAGATTCCGTTGCCGGATTAATGACCCCTTAAAGCAATGGAAACTGAGCCCCATGGACCTCGAGTCGCGTAAGCACTGGGAAGATTATACGAAAGCCAAAGAAAAGATGTTTGCACGCACCCATATTCCAGAGGCTCCATGGTGGGTGGTGCAAGGCGGCGACAAAAAAAAGGGCCGGCTCAATTGCATCCATCATTTACTTTCCCAGGTTAAATACACCGAAGTCGCGCATGCCACCGTCAAGCTTCCTCCGCGTGTGCGACACCCCAATTACCGCCGCGAGCCAATTGCTCCTGAAATGGTGATTCCAGAGATTTATTGAGTCCCAGTACGACTGGTTAGCTCGCTCCCAACCAACCGCGGAGCTTGCTCCACTAATTGACGCAGATCTACTGCTACTTGCTCGTGACTGACATCGTTTTCGGAAGGTTGCAGTGTTAGGCAAAGGCGCAGCGCGCGTTCACCTTGGGGCCAGCCCACCCCCGACGCGATGGCTAGTCGGCCCAAGGCCACATTAGCACCATAATGGCGGGGGTTATTTGCTAGCACGATAGCCAACGCGGCGGCGGCCTGCGCGGAGTGCTGCTCATGAGCATAAAGCACCGCTAAGGCATAAGTTCCTTGGATGGGATCACGCCGGCGAATTTCCTCTGCTTCGTGGTAAGCACGGGCCATCCCCCCACCTAACAGTCGAGGGACATGACGATAAAAATTAAGCAAGCTGAGTCGGGCGCTGAGGTTGCCAGGCTGGAGCTGAATGGCAGCTTGGTAAGCCCGCAGAGACTTTCGCCCCCACTGCGCTCTCTCTTTGAGATCTGCGGTGCCCGCCGCCCAAGCATAACTATTGCCAAGCCAGAGTTGATAATCCGACTCCGCCGGGGCTAAGGCCACTGCCCGAGATAATAGCTTAAACGCTGCAGCGTAATCGCCGCAGTGGACTTTAATTTTTCCTAAAAGGTAAAGATCTGCGGCTGGGGCAGTGGGTGAACAGTCATAATCAGCCAATACCAAGTCAGCTTCTGCATAGCGTCCGCTGGCGTAGAGACTCTGCGCCTTCGTCACCGCGGTCTCTGCCGCGTGACCTGAAACCAACCCCATAAAAAGAAAAACCCCCACGAGCCAGAGCGGCTTGGACGATGCAGTTGTTAACCGTACCATAGCCACAGCGTAGCGTCACCTCATGTCACAATTGCGCCAAAGCGGTTAATTTCGGGTGTCAATTCAGCTAAAGCGAAAAAAAGGGAACCACCGTGCCGCTCGCAGCGGGGTTCGACTTGTCGATTAGGACCAATCAACGTGATTACAGGACGCTGCCACGGGCTGTCCCCTAAATCTAACCCCGCCCTGATCGAGATAACTACGAATCAAATCCCCGGGGTAACCAATGGAGAATTACTCACGACAGATTCCGTCTCAGGAGATTCCGGCGTCGAAGCGAGGATCGCGGGAGCTAAGACCCGCACGCGTTTACTCGTCAATTTTTTAACCGTAGATTTTGGCCGAGCTGGTGATTTTTTAGTGGCCAGTGCCGCAAGCTCAGCTTTCAACGCTTTCACTATTTTCTTGGCCACCCTCGCCGCGCGCTTGGCCGCTTTAAACTTCTGTTTGGCGTGCTTGAACTGAATTTTGGCGCCTTTGGCCGTTTTCTTGGCTGCTTCGAGCAATTTCTGGCTGACAGCTACGCGCGAAATTAATTTAGCACGCGTGAGCGATTTTACCGCGGAAGATTTTATAGGCATCGCGAATGGGGTTGAAGGATGATTAATCCATGCTCCGAGAAGAGACTAAGTCAATGATCGGGACGTTACATTCTGAAACTTACTCGCCGGGGCCGAGAATCCGATCGGAAGTGGCGGCGATCAGTGCCGTCGGATTTATAAACCAGTTATTGTGCCATCTTCGGTAACGTCGATCCGTTCAGCCGCCGGGAGCCGAGGGAGCGCTGGCATCCGCATCATTTGGCCGGTGAGCGCGACCAGATAACCGGCCCCGTTAGCGATTTCAAAATCACGCACGGTAATGGTAAATCCACGGGGTCGACCAGAGAGCTTGGGGTTGTCGCTCAGGGAGTCCTGAGTTTTCGCCATACAGATCGGCAGGTGGTGAAACCCTCCTTGCGTGAAGAGCGCGAGCTTGGCTTTCGCCTCATCGGTTAGCTCGACCCCATCTGCACCGTACATGCCGCGAGCAATTTTCTGTAATTTCTGTTCGACCGGCTCATCCGCAGCATAAAGGAACGGCAAAGCGGGGGTCACCGCAGGTAGGGCTGCGACCAAGGTCTGCGCTAAATCCGTCGCGCCAGCCCCGCCTTGGCCAAAAACATCCGCCACCGCGCACGGCACCGCGCGAGCTCGACAAAAATCTTGGATCGCGGCGAGTTCCTCAGGTGAATCGCTCGCAAAGCGATTGATCGCTACGATTACGGGCCGACCAAATCGGCCGGCACTCGTGAGATGTGCGGCGAGATTATCTAAGCCGCGCTCCACCGCGACCACATCCGGCCGGGTGAGAGCAACCGCCGCCGTGCCGCCATGATGTTTCAAGGCGCGGACGGTAGCGACCAAGACGATGGCGGCTGGGGTTAAACCACTCTGCCGACATTTAATATGAATAAATTTTTCGCCCCCCAGATCAAAAGCGAAACCCGCTTCGGTGACGGCAAAATCGGCATGCGCCAGCGCCAAGCGCGTCGCGAGAACAGAATTACAACCGTGGGCAATATTCGCAAAAGGACCACCGTGCACGAAAGCCGGCACACCTTCCACCGATTGCACGAGATTCGGCCTGAGCGCATCACGCAAGACAGCGAGGAGCGCACCCGTAATTTTCAGTTCCCGCGCAAACACCGCCGCTCCCTCCGCCGTAAAACCAAGCACAATACGATCGAGCCGCACCCGGAGATCGGCCAGCGATTCTGCGAGGCAGATGATCGCCATAATCTCAGAGGCCGCCGTAATATTAAATCCGGATAACCGCTCCGTGGCGCCAGCCCGACTGGTCGTAATGCTCCGCAGCGCCCGATCATTGACGTCAAGGACGCGTTTCCAGAGGACCTCCGCTGGGGCCAACCGGGCAGTTTTAAAATGCAGATGATTATCCAATACTGCGGCCAGTAAGTTATTGGCCGCGGTGATCGCATGAAAATCACCCGTAAAATGCAGATTAATATCCTGCGCCGGGGTCAGGCTACTCCGACCGCCGCCGGTCGCGCCACCCTTGCGACCAAAGACGGGGCCCATGGATGGTTCCCGCAGCGCCAAGGCGACGGAGCGGCCGATTTTTTTTAAACCTTGGGCCAGCCCAATCGAAACAGTCGTTTTGCCTTCGCCTGCTGGCGTCGGGGTGATAGCTGACACTAAAATCAAGCGCCCTTGAGCGGGTCGCCCCGCGAGAGCCGCCAGAGAGACCTTCGCTTTGTCGCGGCCGTAAAACAGTAAATGCTGCGAAGCGATACCCAGTTCTTCGGCAATCCGAGCGAGATCTTTCATCCCGTAAAGTTAAAGCAATTCGTCGGGACGCTCAACTAACAAACAGAAAAAAAGCATTTTTGCGCACCAGCCTGATTGCATGAAATAAGCCCGGCGAGCTCACGCTGGGCGCAAGATCCCAGCTTTTTCAGGTCGTCACAACCACCGGCTCGACTTTGGGCTTTGGCGTACCCACGAGCACCCCGAGGTGCTCTTGGATCTTTTGGAAAAAATCTGCATTCAAATCTCCAAGGGGGACTTCGTAAAGCTGGTGGGTCGCCATGTGCTCGTAAATTTGGCGCTGACCATCCTCAGAGATACCGCGAGGCTTGATCAGCTTCTTGCGCTCCAGCATGAGGGCGAGGAACTGCAGCAAGGGCGTGTTCGTGGCGTTCGGTTCGTTCGTGGGGTCAGCCAGCGTAAGAAATAAATTATCGGCGGTGAGTTTCAACGTCAGCGCGGGATTTTCACCAGCCTTGCGCGGTTTGAAGGCCACGACCCAGCGGCAATAAATGAAAGCCGGCGGCATAAAGCGGCCGTCCTCAAGCTCCAGCAGGTCGCGGCGGATAACCTCCCCGGAAGCTTCGCGGGCTAGGTAGCAGGCAATGCGGTCATTTTCCGCGAAATCGCGGCCGCTCACGAAACATTTTGTGGCAATAGGGTGAAGATTTAACTCCATAGTCGTTTTCTTGTTTACCCTCTGGAAGTCTGAACGCTAGCAAGAAAAGGATTAACTCCATGGTTCTTACCCCCGCGCCGGCTCAACGCTATCCTCAGATTAACAAAATGATCCGCGCCCGCCGCTCGATTCCTTCCCATGGCTGGTAGATTAATCGCCATCGGCGACATCCACGGCTGTCACAAGGAATTTGCGGACCTTCTCGAGAAACTGGATCTCCGCAAAGACGATCGCCTCATCCTCCTTGGCGATCTCATCAATCGGGGTCCCGATAGCGGCAAAGTTGTCGAATTAGCCCGCGAGTATGCCACGGCCTCCCTTTTAGGGAATCATGAGCTGCGTCACTTGAATTACCGGCGAACTGATGATCCAACGCATTTAAAGAAATACGATTACGCGACCATGGAGCAAATGCGCCCAAAAGACTGGGACTATCTTGAGACCATGAAATTGACCTATGAAGACGAGTCATTGGGCGTGGTCTTGGTGCATGCAGGATTTTTGCCCAACCGGCCTTGGGCCAAGCAACCTGCGCGAATTGTGACGCGCATCCAAGTGGTCGACCCAGCAGGCGAACCCCGCAAGCGATCGGAGGCACCTGACGCGCCCCATTGGTCAGAACTCTGGGTGGGTCCGCCTTTCGTCGTCTACGGCCATACCCCGCGCCCTGAGGTGGCTCGGACTAAATGGACTTTGGGCATCGACACGGCCTGCGTGCTCGGAGGCTGCCTCACTGCCTATATTTTACCCGAAAAGCGGATTGTGCAGGTAGAGGCGCGCGAGACTTATTACAAATAATAGCAAAATTTTGATAAAATTCGGTACGGCGCTAGTGGGAGCTGCATCAATTTATCAAAATAAGTTATCCCTTGTCCCACGAGCAATGCCCGCAAAGGTAGGATCATGCCTGCCTTGCCCCACTCGCGCCCCCTCCTCACCGGCGATGCTCCCGCGCCGACTGCGTCTAGCTCGCCACCACCGCTGCTCCTTTGTATCGACCTGCAGCCAATCTTTTTGGCCACAATCCCGGATAGCCAACGCGTGCACTGGCGCTGCTCCTTTGCGTTGGAAGCAGCCCGTGGCCTCGGGTTGCCCGTACTTTTCACCGAACAAGTTCCTCATAAGCTCGGCGGCACCGCTGAAGATTTACTGGCCCATTGCGCCGCCCCGACCGCTTTAGGCAAGACCGCCTTCTCGGCGATGGGTGAGGCTAAAATTGCCGAGCGGATCCGTCTCAGTGGAGCCCAACATTTATTGCTCTGCGGCATCGAGACCCCGGTTTGCGTCTACCAGACCGCTCGCGATGCGCTTAACGCGGGGTACCAAGTCACCATCCTCGCCGATTGCATAGGCGCCCGCCGCACGAGTGATGCGACCACCGCGTTGACGCACCTCGCCCAGGCAGGCTGCGCCGTGTTGCCAGCAGAGACTGTCTTTTACGCTCTCTTACAAAGTGCCCAACATACTTTCTTTCGCGAATACACCGCTCTCGTGAAAAAATATGGCTAGTCCGCGCCGGGCGCCGTAAATTTTAAGCTTCCTGCCAGCGGTTAATCACCTTCCGCTCATTCCTGTTCCGGCCATCTTTATCGCCACCCCTATGTCTGACCTCACTCCTGCCCTCACCGTCCGTGAAATCAAAGCCCTCAACCGCACGGGGGGAGATATTTTTCACAGCGTTCTCCTGATCAAGCGGATCGCGGAAAAGCCGACCAAAACGGGCAATTCATTCCTCATGGTCGAGCTCACCGATAAAACCGGCATGTTTAACTGCAATTGTTTCAGCGATAATCCCTCGTTTGATTTTTTTAAAGGACTCAAAGAGGGCTTAGTCGTCCGGATTGAAGGCAAAGTGGATTATTATCAGAACCGGTTTTCGCCGAAGTTACTCCGCGCAGAAGAAATTACTGCCGAACAACTCGCCGGTTCACCACTCATGAGCAACCTGGTTGAAACAGCGCCCGAGGACAGTGAGGCGCTCTGGGTAGAATTTCAGACTCAGATCGCGGCCATCACCCAACCCGAATTGCGCGCTACGGTGCAGGCCGTGTTCGAGGAAATCGGCGACGCCTTTCGCATCGCCCCCGCCGCGCTCGCTATGCACCACGCCTACCGTCATGGCCTACTCGAGCACACCTGTCATATGGCGCGGGCCTGCCAGGCGCTTGCGCCGCTTTACCCAGAAATTGATGCCGATTTGGCTCTAGCCGGAATTTTGGTTCACGACACCGGTAAAGTCATCGAGTACCAAGGCACGCTCGCTACTTCGCGCAGCCGTAAAGGGATTTTACAGGGCCACGTGGTCCTCGGCTACCAATTGGTCCGTAAAGCTGGCCTCAAAGCGAAACTCAACGCCGACCTGCTCGAGCGACTCGAACACATTGTCCTAAGTCATCAAGGTGAGCTCGAGTGGGGCGCGGCCGTTATCGCCGCCACGCCCGAGGCGGTCTTCGTCGCCAAAATCGACGACCTCGATGCTAAAATGGGCATGGTGCAGCGCCTGCTCCGCCAAGCGGGAGAAAATGATGAATTTTCCGATAAACACATCGGCTTGAATTCACCGTTGTTGCTGACGAAGCCGCTGAAATAAATCCGGAGAAAAGTCTCCAACTGAGTAGGTCAGCGCGGTGCACGGGCCTGCCCTAAGTCAGGAGTTGCACGATGCGCACGATCGGCAAAAAAAGTGCGACGACAATCGTCCCAACGATGAGCGCAAGAAAAAGAATGAGGAACGGTTCCAGCAGCGAGCTGAGCCCCGCCACGGTATGGTCAACTTCGGCTTCATAAATTGCCCCGATCTGCTCGAGCATCTCCGGCAAGCGGCCCGTTTCCTCGCCCACCTCAATCATACTGGTCACCATCGGCGGGAATATTCCTGTAGCGACCAAAGGTTGCGCCACGGTAGCGCCCGCTTTCACGCGGTCGTGGACGGTCGTGATGGCGGCACTGACCCAAACATTGCCCACCGTATCGCGCGTGATGAGTAGCGCCGATAAAATCGGCACCCCACTCGACAGCAAAGTAGCTAAGGTTCGGGCAAAACGCGCCACGATACTTTTCAGCAACAGTTCGCCGAATAGAGGCAATTTAATCATCCCCCGCGCTAGCTGTCGCGTGCCATGGGGCGTACGCCAATAAAGAAAGCCGGCCAAGCTAACCGCGAAGCCGAGGCCCAGCACTGGAAAATAATGCACCCTGAACAGTTGACTGATCGTTAAAATTAACTGCGTCAGGGCTGGCAAGGGAGCCCCTTTCAAAAGTTCTGCAAAAATTTGCTGAAATTTGGGCACGACAAAAATCAATAATCCACCCAAAATCAGTCCCGCTACGGTCAAAACTAACAGCGGATACATAAGGGCTGCGCTCAGTTGCCCTTTTAAGCGGAGACTTTTTTCTCGAAATTGAGCGAGCCGATCTAAGACCACAGCAAGAGTGGCGCCCGCCTCGCCGGCCTTAATCATATTAAGATAAAGTCGGTCAAAAATTTGCGGATGTTGCGCCAGTGCCTCGGAGAATGCCCCCCCAGATTGCAGCGTCACCACCAGCGCCGTGAGCGTTCTATGAAAATAGCCATTACGCTCCTGTCGCGCCAACACTTCCAGGCTTCGCAACAAGGGCAGCCCAGCCCTGAGCAAACTAGCGAGCTGGCGCGTAAAAATTGCCAGAGTCTTCGGTGGAACCGGGGCGCGACCGGGAATGGGGAGCTCTTGCCACCAAGTCGGAGGAAGCGGCGCTTTAGGCGGCGTCACCCCGAACCCGAGGTGTTCCGCAACGGCAACCTCAACGAGCGTAACCTTGGTGGGAAAGAGCCCTTGCGCACGCAGCAGTCGCGCCACGAGCTTAACGTCATTCCCTTCAAGCTGACCCACTCGCGTCATGCCATTGTGATCAATCGCAGTGTAATTAAAATGGGGCATCAGCAAACATGGTTAGGGTCAGGTCATTAAACTCGAGCATGGCGGATCAATTATGAGCGAAAGGTATTATCCGTAGGCGCCGTGACTTCAGGTGTAGCGCATTACCTCGGCGACACTGGTCTGCCCGGCTAAAATGGCTTCCACCCCAGCGGCGCGGAGGGTGATCATCCCCTGCGCTACCGCTTGCTGACGGAGTTGCCCTAGCGCCGCGCCTTGGACGATGAGATCACGCAGCGGTTCAGTCAGAGACATAAATTCAAAAATGCCCAACCGACCTTGATAGCCAGTCTGATGACAATCGGCACACCCGCGACCATGATAAAAAGGCCGGCCCCGCCATTCTGCCGCATTTAGCATTAATTGCTGTAAATCAGCCGCGGAGGGAGCAAAAGCCGTTCGACAAGCCGGACAAATTCGCCGGACCAGTCGCTGCGCGAGGACGCCAGCCAAAGTAGAGGCTAACAAAAAAGGCTCGATGCCCATTTCCACTAAGCGCGTCAAGGCGCCGGGGGCATCGTTGGTGTGGAGAGTGCTCAACACAAAATGACCGGTGAGCGAGGCCTGCATCGCCATGTGGGCCGTGGCGTGATCGCGAATCTCGCCCACCATAACAATATCCGGATCGTGGCGGAGAAAAGTGCGCATGGCCCGCTCGAAAGTCAGACCCGCGGCCAAATTCACGGGAACCTGCATAATGCCATCGATATTATATTCGATGGGATCTTCGACGGTCAGCATCTTCACGGCGACGGTGTTAAGGGCCTGCAAACAACTGTAGAGGGTCGTGGTTTTACCTGAGCCAGTGGGCCCCGTCACAATTAGCATCCCCGTGGGCCGACGAATCAAATCCGCTATTTGCGGCAGCAGTAATGCCGGCAACCCGAGTTGTCCGAGTTCTAGTCCGACCGCAGATTGATCAAGGATTCGCAAGACAACGCTTTCGCCGAATTGCGTCGGCAACGTCGAGACTCGAAAATCTACCAGCTGGGCACCACGATGAAAATTAAAACGACCATCTTGCGGCAAACGGCGTTCTGTAATATTTAAATTAGCGAGTATTTTAAGTCGGGAGATAATGGGCAACGCCAAGTGACTCGGGGGCGGCGACATCTCATAAAGCACCCCGTCGATCCGGTAGCGGATTTTAAAATCCTGCTCAAATGGCTCAAAATGAATATCCGAAGCGTGATCGCGAATCGCCTGCGTCAACACCAGATCGACAAAATGAACCACGGACGGCGTCCCGCCCGTGAGCCCCAGCTCACCCCTAGTGGTCGCGGTTATGAGCGGCGCGGCCGCGGCAGGACGAAGCAGTCGGGGCTTCTCGGGGATTATCATATCGGGATAATACTCGGCGATGAGACCACGAACCATGCTGGGCTCAGCGACCAGCAACCCACCGCGCACCCCAACGCCGAAGTCAGCTCGTCAAGGAGCGAGGGCATAAAAGGATCCGCCACCAGCAGGGCGAGCGCCGAGCCCTCCTCGGCGATCGGCATGATGCCGTAGGTCTGCGCCAAACGACTCGGCACCCGCGCCACCAGCGTCGGCGATAAAATAGACGGCACCGTAGCGGAATAGTAAAAACTTAAGGAATCAGTGACTGCCGCGAGCAATTCGGCCGGGGTGAGGAGCCGCCGCTGCAACACCAAGGCAGCGAGTGACTGACCGGCCCCTTCGTGATCAGCCCACGCCGCGGTCAAAGCCGCGGGCGGGATTAAGCGGCGCGTCGCCAGCAGTTGGTAAATGGCCTGATTAGATCCCTCGAACATGAGGAATTTCGACCGGGCCCAAGGTCGAAAATTAAAGGTTAAGTGTGCTCGTGAAGTTTAAAACCAAGCCCGAGAAGTTTCTCCCGCATCACAAGCGGCTCTTGCGACTTCTCATAGGCTTCATCCGCCTCAATGAGGTCGCGATTGACCAAGCTCAGGAGATGGGTGTCCAAGGTAATCATGCCAAGCGCAGCGCCCGTTTGGATGTCCGAGGGAATGCGAAACGTCTTATTATCGCGGATAAGCGAGCCAATGGACGTGGTATTGACCATGATTTCGTAGGCAGCGATACGTCCGCCAGTTTTCTTTTTGCACAACGACTGGGCGATCACGCAAATAATTGAAGTCGAGAGCTGCGTACGAATCATTTCCTTCATCGAGGCGGGAAAAGCATCCACAATGCGATCAACGGTTTTAGCGGCGCTGTTCGTGTGCAGCGTGCCGAACACTAAATGTCCCGTTTCGGCGGCACTGATGGCCGCCTCAATCGTTTCTAGATCACGCAACTCACCCACCAAAATCACATCAGGATCTTGCCGCAGCGCGCGCTTGATGGCCTCCGCAAAACTCGGCACATCGGACCCTACTTCGCGTTGCGTTACGACGCATTTTTTATGCGCGTGATAATATTCAATGGGATCCTCAATGGTAATAATATGCCCATCACGATTCTCATTAATATAATTTATCATCGACGCTAACGTGGTGGATTTTCCGGACCCAGTGGGACCGGTCACCAGAAATAAACCCCGGGGACGATAAAGCAGCTCTTTGATTTTGTCCGGCAGACCAATGGAACGAAGATCAAATAATTGATTAGGGATTTGGCGCAGCACCAAGCCGTAATTACCCTTGGTCTTGAGCACACTGACGCGGAAGCGAGCCTTGTCCCCAAAGGCAAAACCAAAGTCAGTGCCACCGTTAAGCTTTACCTTCTGGATGTGCTCAGCGGGGGTGATCGCCAGCATCAGCTTCTCGGTATCCGCTGGTTGCAACTCTGGGCCATCGATCGGAGTCATGCTACCGCGCAAACGCAGGCACGGCGGCACGCCAACTTGCAGGTGCAGATCTGAACTTTTCTGATCCACAACCAGTTCCAACAGGTCATTCATTTCATAACTCATACTCAAGTGGGGGTTGATGTGTAATTAAAGCGGATCACACGACGTTACGGCAAGAATTTCTTCGATTGTGGTCAAGCCGGCGAGCACTTTACGCACACCATCTTCGCGCATCGAGCGCAGGCCGGCCCGCCGCGCCTGCTGCCGGAGACGAAGTGCGGGGGCCTTAGCATAAATGAACGCGCGCAGGTTATCGTCTATCTGGCAGAGCTCAAAAATCCCAAGACGGCCGTAATAACCGGTGCCGGCGCAGGTTGCACAACCCACCCCGCAAGCGAATTCAGCCGTGGCCAACTGCGGCGGGGTTAACTCGAGCGCGTAAATTTCGCGCGGTGATGGCGTATAGGCACGGCGGCAATCCCGACAAATGCGCCGGACGAGCCGCTGCCCTAGGACAGCGCGGAGCGCCGCCGCGATCAGAAAAGGCTTCGCCCCGATGTCGAGAAGCCGAGTCACTGCTGAGGGTGCATCATTCGTGTGCAAAGTACTTAAAACCAGATGACCCGTGAGGGCGGCATTAAGCGCGATTTCGGCGGTCTCCCGATCCCGAATTTCCCCCACCATCACGATATTCGGCGCTTGCCGTAACAAGGCACGCAGGGCCGCCGCAAAGGTCATCCCAATGTCCAAATTGACTGGCACCTGATTAACGCCGGACAACTGATACTCCACGGGATCCTCCACCGTAATAATTTTTAAATCAGACCGATTTAAGTGGTGGAGCGCCGCGTAGAGACTTGTCGTCTTGCCCGAACCCGTCGGCCCAGTTACCAACACAATACCATCGGGCGACTGCAGCAGCTGCGCAAAGGCGCGCTGATCATCTGGCTCAAAACCCAACTCAGGCAGACCCAATGGTAGGCTGGCTGGATCGAGTATTCGGAGAACCATACTCTCGCCATGCGCGGTTGGCAGGGAGGAAACCCGCAGATCAAGCGAATGCCCAGCGGCGACAAATCGCATGCGCCCATCCTGGGGCAAGCGCTTCTCGGCGATGCTGAGATTCGCCATAATTTTAACCCGTGAAAGCAGAGCCAATTCAAATTGCTTGGGTGGGGCCGCCACCTCTTGCAGCACGCCATCAATCCGATAACGCACCCGCAAGCGCGAGGCGAGCGGCTCGAGATGAATATCTGAGGCCCGACGGCGAATCGCTGCCGCAATAATATCATGCACGAGGCGGATCAGGGGAGCCTCTTGCGGTGCGGCATCCGCGACTTCAGCGACGGCGGGAATCGGCTGGGCCCGTGGCTCAACCGATAAACTAGGGGCCCGGAGACTCGCTCGTAAATCAGGCGCCGCGCTATAATAAAAGGCGATGGCCGCGCGAATATCAGCCGATGAAGCCAGTTCTACCTGAACCGGCCGCCCCGCCACATAGTTGAGCCCATCAATAATATCGAGAGCCAGCGGATCGGAGACTGCGACCCGCAAGCGCCCCTGAGCGTGCGCAAAGGGCATGACATGGTGTTCCAGAACAAATGAGCGGGGCAGCGCCGCCAGCACCTCGGCCGAAATTTTCAATCCCGCCAGCAGGATAGAAGGCAGGCTATCGTTTTCAACGACAGGCGAATGGCGGGCCGCTTCCCCAAGCCCACTCTCGCCTGAGCTAACGGGCAAGCACGCTGGAGGCAAAAGCTCCGCTCGGGGGCCGTTTTGCATCCCAGAGTCGTCGGCCGTAATCACAAATTCGAGCGACGAGTTTTAACGATTTAGGCTCATCAAAAATTCTGCATTGGTCTTAGTTTTTTTCAAACGCTGAATCAACATATCCAATGAGTCAGCGGCAGGAACCCCCTGCATCGCGCGCCGCAACGCGTAAACGCGCAGCAATTCCTCAGGGTGATAGATCAGCTCTTCTTTGCGCGTCCCACTCTTATCAATATTA